>JAJDAM010000486.1 GCA_029261905.1 Deltaproteobacteria bacterium | reverse complement strand
TGCATCTCTCGGTTCGGGGCCGCCGGCTTCATCAGGGCCGCCATCACATCCGGCTTGGCGGGTTCTGCGTCGGGGCCGCCCGTGGTCGACATGACCGAGACGAGACTCTTGACTCGGGCCCCGTGTCGGATCGCGATGGCCTGCGCGATCATGCCGCCCATCGAGGCGCCCACGACGTGCGCTCGCTCGATCGACAACGCATCGAGCAATCCGGCAGCGTCGTCCGCCATGTCGTCGAGCGTGTACGCGGCGTCTACCGGTTCGCCCTGCGCGCGCGCCATCATCAACTTCATCATGTCGGGAGGACCGGCGTGATCGAAGTAAGTCGACAGGCCGATGTCCCGGTTGTCGTATCGAATCGCGAAAAAGCCGCTGTCTGCGAGCATCTGGCAGAAGTCGTCGTCCCAGAGTGTCAATTGGGCGCCGAGGCCCATCACGAGCAGCAGCGGGTCGTCACTCGGTACTCCGAACGTCTCGTATTCGATCTCGATACCGTTGGCAGAGGTGCGCATGGGTTCTCCTGGGCGGATGTTGGGCGGATGCTGGCCCGATTGGGGGCCGGTAAAAGGGGCGACCGAGAGCCGGTTCATTCTGCGCCCGTGCGTGGCGGTTGTCCAGTGAAGCGTTCGCTGCGACCTGCGGTGTTCACGGGCCGCGCTGCGGCCGCTCGTCGCGGATGAACGCGCATCCGATCAGGGCAGCCGTGTTGATCAGCGCGTACCCGTAGAACGCCAGCCGGTAGCTGTCGTTCTGGTCGAATACCCAACCTGCGAACAGTGGGCCCAGTGAGCCACCGACCAACACCAGCATCATCATGCCGTAGATCTGTGGCATGAAGCGGTCTCCGAAACAGTATTGGATCGCCAGTGGGTAGGCGATGTCGCGTGCCGCCGTCGCGAAGCCGTAGCTGATGACGAAGACCCAGATCCAGTTCGGATCCGGCAGCAGCAGCAGTGCGAAAGAACTCGCGGTGAGCAGGCCGAAGTCCAGTGCGAGAGTCGCGCGTCGGGGGATGCGGTCCGCCAGCAACCCGGCACTCAGTTTGCTGATGACGCCGAGACCGATGGCCGTGCTGAAATAGCCGACGGCTTCGTCCTTGCTGAGCCCGGCACCGTGAAGAAAGAGTACGAGGTGTTCGATGATCGACAAGAAATAGAAGAAGAATGCGAACAGCGCGACGGTGAGAATCCAGAAGCTGCGGGTACCCAGTGCTTCGCCTGCGGTCAGGCTCCAATCGTCGGCGATCGGTTTGGGAGTGCTGGCGAGCTGCTGTTCGGGCGTACGCTCGGATGTTCTGCGACCGCGAACTGCAAATAGCGCAAAGGGCAAGATGAACGCCGTGCCCCCGACACCGATCCACAGCAGCGCGGTTCGCCAGTCCCAACTCTGCGAGACTGCGTTGGCGACGCGTGTCAGCGCCCACCCACCCAGGTTCGATCCGGTGTAGACGATTCCGAGCGCGGCGCCGCGATTGCGCGTCACCCAGTCGGACACCGCGGTCCCCACAGTGATGTCGCCCAGCCCTGTGACGGCCAGCCCCATCACGATGACAAAGAAGTAGTAGCTGCCGAGGCCCTGTACCGCGGACAATCCGGCGAACGAGATGCCGAGGATCACCGCAGAACCGCTCAGGACGCCGCGCGCGCCAAACCGGATCACCAGCCAGCCGACGAACGGGCTGGTGAGTGAGGTCGCGAGCAGTTGCGGGAACCGCGCGCCCGACAACTCCGCTCGCGTCCAGCCGAACTCGGCCAGGATGTCGACCGCCAATGGGCCCAGCACGTAACCGAAGCCCAGGCCGAGCTGACACACCACGCCGCCCAACACGACCCAGGCGGCTCTGCCCCGGATGTCGCCCAGGAAGTTCCAGCGCGGATCGATGCGTTCGGACATGGACCTGTCGTATAGCAGGCATTCGTCGACCCGATCGATTCGTGGCAAGCTGAGAACGGCGCCGAGCGAGGGATGCAGCCAAACGCGGGATGCAGAGGAGTGCGGCATGCGGGCCTGGCAGATTCAACAGTACGGAGAACCGGCCGAAGCGATCCTGGCGGTCGAGTGCGCATCCCCGGAGCCGGGCCCGGGTGAAGTCCGCGTTCGCGTCGAAGCCGCAGCGCTCGGCCTGCCGGATGTGTTCATGTGTCGGGGAACCTATGCTTATCGTCCCGAGCTTCCCTTTACACCCGGTCAGGAAGTGTCGGGGACCGTGACCGCGGTGGGCGATGGCGTGACGCTCGCCGTTGGGGCCCGGGTGATGGGAGTCACCGCGTTCTTTCGGGGCTTCGGGGGCCTGGCCGACGAAGCGCTCGCACTGGAAGCATCGATGTATCCGTGTCCGGAACAGATGGACGCGGCCGAGGCCGCTGGGTTCGTGATCCCCTATCACACCGCCTATCTCGGCCTGCTCACGCGCGGTCGACTCGTTGCCGGCGAAACCTTGCTGGTGTTGGGGGCGGCCGGCGGTTCCGGAACGGCAGCCGTCTCGCTCGGCCATGCACTCGGCGCACGCGTCATCGCGGTCGTGGGTGGCGCCGACAAAGCGGAATGGTGTCGCACGCTCGGTGCCGATCTCGTGCTAGACCACCAGAACGTCGACCTGGCCGAGGCTGTTCTCGGTGCG
>JAJDAM010000485.1 GCA_029261905.1 Deltaproteobacteria bacterium | reverse complement strand
AGTATCGATTTTGGCTTCATCGCGGCGAGGAAATCGGCATCGACCATCTGTCGTGTCGATTCGTTGAGTGCCGCGCACAACACCACGACGTCCGCGCGGCTGAGTACTCGCGCGATGCCGTCGGGCGCGACCATCTCGTCGACTGGTTCGTCGCCGACCGGAGTCCTGCGGACTCCGAGTATGTGGGCGCCAAATATCCGAGCGCGTTTCGAAACCTCTCGTCCGATGTTCCCGAGCCCAACCACCAACCAGGTCGTCCCCGCGATCTCGCGAAACGGCGAAGGCTCCCATTTCCGATCGGCTTGTCGCGCTCGACGTTCGTCGTGGCCCTGGTAGAAGTCGAGCACGCCACCGAGCACGTACTCCGCCATCGCGATCGCACCCGAATCGCTGTTGCTGAGCCGCACACCCTTTTCCGAGATCGTCGCGAAGACCGGATGATCGACGCCGGCTCCGCCCGAGTGCATCCAGCCCACCGTCGCCGATTTGAGAATCGCGACCATGAACGCGCGCAGACCGCGTGGATCTTTGAGGACATAGAGGTCGCGGCTCGCCCACGCGACGTCGAATTCGATCTGCTCTGCGGGAACTTCCTCGCCGTCGATCGTAAAGACGCCGTCGTCGCGCATCAGCACGAGGCCGGCGTCGGGCGCGATTCGTTCGATCTCGGCCGCCACGCGTCGGTGGGTGCGCTCTGGTAGCAGGATCTGCATGCCCGCCTTCAACTCAAGATGTCGGCCACGGCCGCAGCGTGCGTCGCGCCATCTTCCATGCCGACATCGAAGCCGAACTTCCGTTGCGTGCTGTCCATCAGGTTCACACCGGAGGCGTCGAGCTTCTCACTGCCCAGGATCGTGTGCACGCGAACCCCGGCTTCGGCCACGGCGTCCATATCCCGGCGGATCATCGCTTCCAACCCCGGCACGGGGATCTTCGGGCCGACGAAGATCGCGGCATCGAGTTCCAGCCCGTCGACGATCTCTGCGTGATAGTTCTTGCCGCGCGCCGAGTCGAAGTAGCGCTGGCCTTCGAACGAAATCGTCGGAAAGAAACCGGGGATCGCACACGAAGACGCGACCGCGCGCGAAAGCGCGATGCCGTGATCGGCCGACCAGACCTGCCGCCGCCCGGTCGAGCAGTTGACGCTGGTCGCGCGGAAGTCGACGTCGGGCCAATCGTCGGTACCGAGCGTCCGAAGAAAGCTCTCGACGAACTGGTCCTCGCTGATCGAGGTCTCGGCCTGCAGTGCCAGGTCGCCGACCCTGGCGGCCCACTCGGGTGTGCGTTCGTCGGTGGACATCAACAGTTTCAGGATCTCGGCGAACGGACCGTTCTCGCGGTCGGGGATCGCGAGCCCGCGCAAGACCTTGGCCGCCTCGCCATCGAAATCGATCGTGGTGTGCGGGTCCTTCCCCAGCGCCATCTCGGCCCCGACCGACGACCCGGCCGATGTCCCGATGATCACCGCTGAGTCCCCGGGATGGAAACCGCAAGCATCCTGGAGGCCGGCCAGCACACCCGTCTCCCAGGCAATCCCAACCGTGCCGCCACCACCTAACAGAAGCCCTACCCGCATCGATCCTTCCTCACGGTCTCTAGAGTGACGCGTACACCGCGTCGATCAAGTTCTGGACTCGGGGTGTTTGCCAGCGCAACCCGGGTCGGTTCATCAAATAGCCAAAAGCGATCCCTGCATCGGGGTCTGCGAACCCGAGCGATCCCCCGTACCCGAAATGACCGAAGCTGCTTCCGTTCGGTCCGATCGGACGCGTTTCTTGCGCGAGCTGAAACCCGAGCCCGAAGCGCGACGGCTTCTCGAGGATGAGATCGAGGCCTTCCGATTGCGTCGAGATCGCTTCGGCCCGCAGCCCGTCCCCCACGAGCCCATCGCCGAGAAACGCCGAATACAACGCAGCCACCGATCGCGCGGTGCCGTGACTGTTGGTGGAAGGGATCTCCGCCTCGCGCCACCCCGCGGTATTCACGACACCCATCCCGCTGATCCCGAGCGGATTGAAGTACGTGCGGCGGATCATCACGTCGCGCTCGCTGTCACCGGCGGCGCCGAGCGCGCTGGCGAGCATTTCCACGTCGACTTTCCCCTCTGGAACGTGTGCGAAGAAATCCGATACCCGCCCGTGCTCGCCAGGCGGAAGACCGATGTGATAGTCGGCAATCAGCGGCCCCGTGACGAATTCGCGAAGTGCCGCACCCACGCGCATCCCCGTCACGCGCCGAACCAGTTCGCCTAGCAAGAAACCGAACGTGTTGACGTGATAGCCGTGGCCCGTGCCGGGCTTCCAAAACGGTTCCTGGCCGGCGAGCTGGCTCGTCATGACCTCCCAATCCAGCATGGCTGCGTCGGGCAGCCGCTCGCGGACACCCGGTAAGCCGGCCCGGTGCGCGAGCATCATGCGCAACGTGACGTCGCCCTTCCCGTGCGTGTCGAATTCGGGCCAGATCTTCGCAACGCGCGCGTCGAGATCGAGATCCCCTCGCTCGACGAGTGCCAGCACCAGCATCGAGGTGATTCCCTTGCCGACCGAGTACGCGTTCAGCAGCGTGTCGCGCTGCCAGGGGATCGTGCGTTCTGTGTCGCAGTGGCCTCCCCAGAGGTCGACGCGCGGTACGCCGTTGATTTCGACGGCGACCGCAGCGCCGATCTCATCGTGATCGGGGAAGTTGGCACGGAACGCGTCGCGGACGCGGTCGAATGCGGGGTCGCAGTCGCCGTGGATCGGGGGATTGGGGGCGGTGCCTTCCATCGGGGGACGTTAGCGCGTGCTCCCCCGCCGTTCTCGTCGCTATGCGACGAGAGCGCCAGGATTAGCGTGATCTCTCCGGCGCTCCAAAAAGTTCCATCTGCGTCGCGCGTTCATCCACCGCCAACTCGAAATTGCGCAGGTACTCGACATAGAAGTCGGGCAACCCGTGATGCCGCGCACCGTGCAACAGCAACCCCATATACCGCTCCGAGGGTTTCCGCCCCATCTTGCGATGCGGTGAGACATAGGTGAAACCCGAAAGCCGCTCCGCGAGATCATCGGCAACCAGCTCGACGGCCGTTCGGCGATAGGATTTCGGCACACCCTCGGTGCGATCGAGCCGCTGTGCCTGCCCGTCACTGATCTGGTAGGCGACTCCGAGCACGGTGGAACCGGGCTCGGCCAACAGGTTCGCGACACCGCGCTCCCCCGACCCGATCGCCAGGTCGAACACCAACCGGTAGTCGCTGAGCTGCACGTTGCGCGTAGCGAGCGGCTGCATACCGCGTCGCCCGAGGAAGGTACGCGGATCCAGGTTGCTCCCGTACGCGAAGTACCACAGCGGGTCGGGGTTCATGGTTGGAGTTTACCTCCACCGTCCACCGAGCAAAGCGAGGGCCTCCCTCAGCGCCCGGCGTTCCGATCGATCCAGGCTGCCAGCGCACGACGATCCCCCAGCTCCCCCGTCCACAAAGCCCGCAACAATGGACTCAGAATCAGCGCATCGAGATCACGCGAATCCACCTCCCCCTTCCGCTGCCCCGGCAGCTTCACGAACAAAGGAACCGCCCCGACAGAATCGCGGCTATACCCATCGCGCCCGCGCCAACCGTGATCGGACGTGACGACCACCGCGGTGTTCTGCCAGACCCCAGCCGCCTGCATGGCCTGGGTGATCTGCGCGAGCG
>JAJDAM010000484.1 GCA_029261905.1 Deltaproteobacteria bacterium | reverse complement strand
CTATCTCGAGCGTGACGACGAGCAAGGCCAGACCGCCACACTGCGGCTCTATCTCGACAGCGAGCCGCTGCTCTCGGACATCCTGCCCATTGCCGATCACTTCGGTCTTCAGGTCATGGACGCCCAGCTCTTCGAGGTCGCACCTGCGGACCGAGCCACCAGCTACGTGGAATCGTTTCGCATGCTACCGCTCTGCGCAGACCAGGCGGACATGGACGCCATTGCAGGGCGTCTCTCCGATGCGCTGTGCGCGACTCTCACTGGCGAGGTGGGGAGCGATCCGCTGAATGGTCTCGTACTCGGGGCCGGCCTCGACTGGCGCCAGGTCGATTTGATTCGAGCCTATCAGGACTACTTCCTGCAGATCCAAGGGGCGCTTTCGCGGCCGTACTTCCGACGGGTCCTGCTCGAAAACCCGCTGGCGGTCCGGATTCTCGTTCACTGGTTCGAAGCCCGGTTCGACCCGACACTCGATGACGCTGTGCGCGAGGAGAAGGAAGGGGCGCTCCAGCAGAACTATCAATCGTATCGCGATCGGATCTCGGCCATCAACGAGGACCGGGTTCTTCAGGGCTTCTACAATCTCGTTCAAGCCACACTGCGCACGAACTATTTCGCTCCGCGATCCATCCCACATCGGGTGGTGTTGAAGTTCGATTCGAGTCAAATCCGCGAACTCACCGGCGTGATTCCGTACCGGGAGATATTCGTGCACTCGGGCGAGTTGGCCGGAATTCATCTGCGTGGCGGTCCGGTCGCGAGGGGAGGGCTGCGCTGGAGTGACCGCCACGACGACTTCCGCGTCGAGATCCTCGGACTCATGAGCACGCAGATGTTGAAGAACGGCATCATCGTGCCGGTGGGCGCGAAGGGGGGATTCGTGCTGCGGCGAGAGGGGCACACGCCGGCCGAGGCACGTGCTGCTGCCGACACGCAGTACCGTGTCTTCATCGCGAGCCTGCTCGACGTCACCGACAACCTCGCGCCGGACGGTGAGATCCTGCCGCCTGCCGGTGTGCGACGCCTCGATGGCGACGATCCCTATCTCGTCGTCGCGGCCGACAAGGGCACTGCGCACCTCTCCGACACGGCGAACGAAATCGCACTCGCACGCGACTTCTGGCTCGGTGACGCGTTCGCGTCGGGAGGCTCCGACGGCTACGACCACAAGCGTTATGCGATCACTGCACGCGGCACCTGGGAGTGCGTCAAGTATCACCTGGCCGAACTCGGCCTCGATCCGGAACGCGATGACTACGAGGTCGCTGGCATCGGTGACATGTCGGGCGACGTCTTCGGCAACGGGCTACTGCTCATGCGCCGGGCGAAACTGCTGGCGGCCTTCGACCACCGTCACATCTTGCTGGATCCGGATCCCGATCCAGAGGCCTCCTGGGCCGAGCGCCAGCGCATCTTCCAGCTGCCGCGATCCACCTGGGAGGACTACTCCGAAGAGGCGTTGTCGGCCGGAGGTGGCGTGTGGTCGCGAAGCGCAAAGCGCATCCCGATCCCCGAGAGGCTGCGCGATCGGCTGAAGGTCGGTGATGAAGCAAGTGGCCCGGAGCTCGTGCGGGCGATTCTCGCGCTCGATGTCGACATCTTGTGGAACGGCGGGATCGGCACTTACATCAAAGCGACCCACGAAGCGAATCACGAGGTCGGCGACCGAGCGAACGACGGGGTTCGAATCGACGCCAGTGGCTTGCGTGCTCGCATCGTGGGCGAAGGCGGAAACCTCGGGTTGACTCAATCAGCGCGCGTGGAGGCGGGGTTGGCCGGGATCCACCTCGACACCGACGCGATCCACAACAGCGCCGGTGTCGACCTCTCGGATCACGAAGTCAACTTCAAGATCGCGCTGGCGCCCCTGGTCCGATCCGGTCAGATCAGCCACGACGAGCGTCGGGCGCTGCTCTTCGACGTGGTCGAGCAGGCGTGCGACAGCGTACTGGCCCACAACCGGGGTCAGGTGCTGGCGATCTCCCTCGACGAGGTTCGCTCGCGTCGCGATCCCGAGCTGTTCAGTTACGCGATCACGACCCTGTGTGAACAGACGGGGCTCGATCGGGCAGACCTCGGGCTGCCCGATGCGGAGACGCTTCGGGCCCGCGCGGCCGAGGGGCTGGGGCTCTGCCGCCCCGAACTCGCGGTGATCCTGGGATACGCCAAGCTCCAGGTGCAGGTCGCGCTGGCGAGCGCCGACTTCGCGACCAGTCCTTACCTGGATTCACTCTACCAGTCCTATTTTCCGACCCGCTTTCGTGAAACCCTGCCCGACGCATTGGCTGCCCACCGGCTGCGTTCCGAGATTGCTTCTCTTTGCGTACTGAATCGCCTCGTGGACGCGGGCGGAGCGACGCTCTTCAGCTCGCTTCGAGGTGAGCTCGCGGTGGACGCATCCACCATCGCGGCCGCGATGTTGATCGCCGAGGACGTGATGGGCGTGCCGGAGATTCGCGAGCGGATTGTCAATATCGCTGCGATGCCCCGCGCCGATATGTACGACGTGCTCGTCGAACTCGACGAGGGGGTCCGGATGGTGGCCCGATTCCTCGTCAAAGCTTCGATCAGTGATCCCGATACAGGTCGCGCGGAGCGCTGGCGTGCCGCTCTGGATGTTCTGTTCGATTCGCTTCGGGACTTCTTGGCACCCGACGAAATCAAGAACCTCGACGTACGGCACGCTCGATTCATCGAGCACGGTCTACCGGAAGAGTTGGCAGCGAGGCTTGCGTGTTTGCCCCTCGCGGATCGAGGGCTGAACATTCTGCGGATCGTCGAAACCACTTCGATGCCGGTGGTCGCGGTCGCGCGAACCTATACCTGCCTGGGCCAGGATGCCGGGCTGAATTGGATGTACGAGCGGCTTGCCTACAGCCACGGCGGCACGCTCTGGGACCGCATGGCCCTGGCCGACCTCCGGCAGGACCTGCTGAACCTGCAGCGGGCCATCACCGAAGACGTATTGGCCAGCCAGCCGAACAACGACGGGC
>JAJDAM010000483.1 GCA_029261905.1 Deltaproteobacteria bacterium | reverse complement strand
CCGCGCGCAGCATACCATCGTGATCCGCGTCTCCATGATCCTGACTGGATCCACTCCCTTGCCAGCATTTGACGGGGCACTCGGCCCCAACCCATTCAGCGCGGAGGCCGTTCATCGCTTATCGGTCGTCGCAGCGGAAGCTTCAGCGGAGCAGGCTCCCATCTTCCCGGCGCACCAGGTCGCATCGCGGGAACGGAACCTGCAACGTGGCGAACGGCAGCTGCTGTCGTGAGGATACTCGTTACCGGAGCGAATGGATTCCTCGGCCGGCATGTGGTCGCGGCGCTGCGATCGGCCGGCCACGACGTTCGCGCGTTGGTGCGACCGACGGCTGATCTCGCTGCTCTGGATTGGTCCGCGGATATCGAGATCGTACGCGCCGATCTCGCGAGTACGCCAGATCTCGGTTCTGCGCTCGAAGGCGTTGATGCCGTCATCCATCTGGCAGCTGCCATGCGCGGAAGCGCGGTCGCCCGCTTCGAGGAAACCACGGCAGCGACAGAACGACTCCTCGACGCGATGGGCCGGACCGATGCGAAGATTCATCGGCTCGTCCTGTGCAGCAGTTTTTCTGTCTACGACTGGTCGAGCGCACAGGGCACCGTAGACGAGGCACTTCCGCTCGCATCGAAGGTGGCTGAGGACCGGGGCTACTCAGAAGACCGGGGCTACGCGGCAGCCAAGCTCAACCAGGAGCGGATGGCTCGGGGTGCCGCCGAAGCCAACGGCTGGGAGTTGACGATCTTGCGTCCCGGCTTCGTCTGGGGATTGGGCAACGAGATTCCAGCAGGTAGCCTGGGCCTGCAGGTCGGTCGTCTGCATCTCGTTTTCGCGCCCGGGCGACAGCTTCCATTCACGCATGTCGATAACTGCGCCGACTGTTTTCGAGTGGCACTCGAGAGCGATCGGGCGGCTGGGGCGATTTTGAATGTCGTCGATGGGTTCGAGCTGACGCCGTGGCGTTTCCTGGGAGAGGCGATTCGATGCGGAGCCGCGAGCGGTCTGCGGATCGGCGTACCTCATTTGCCTCTGCGAATACTGATCGGCATGGTCCGCGCCGTGGCGGGTATCGTCCCGGGCTTGCGGCCCAGGCTCCCGGCTCTGTTCGAGTCCTCGGAGTTTGCGCAGAGATTTCGACCGCTCCGTTACAGCACGCGCAACCTCGAGCAGGTTCTGGGTTGGCGACCCCCGATCGATTTCGACAGTTGCATCGCGCGCACATTCAGATCGGCCGACACACCCGCATGAGGTCGGTCGGTCATCAGCGAATGAACAGCGGATCAGTGGGGTGCCAACAGACAGCATGATTCTGGGATTTCTAGCGAGCAGCTACCCGCGGGCCGTCGATACTGCGGTACGAAATGAAGTGCTGGGCCTTCGCGAGCTCGGGCATACGGTGCACACATTCGCGATCCGGCGAGCGGATGTCTCGCAGCTGGTGAGCGATCTCCATCACCGTGAACTGGCGACGACCACCTATATCGTCTCGGATCATATGGCAGCCGCGATCGGGTCGACGCTGCGGCTGCTGGTCCGCTCACCGAAGCGGTTCTGGCGCACTGCGGCGCTGGCGCTGAAGACCCAGGCGCCAGGCGTTCAGGGTTTCTTTCTGCAAGCGGCGTATTTCGTAGAGGCGGCATTTCTCGCGGAACAGATGCTCGAGCGCGAGATCCAACACTTCCACAACCATATCGGCGAAAATTCTGCCTCGGTCGCGATGCTGGCAGCCTCGTTCAGCGGCATTCCGTACAGCATGACGATCCACGGGCCCTACGTCTTTCGCGCGCCGGAACGCTGGGCACTGGGCGAGAAGATCGTTCGCTCGGCGTTCACTGTCGCGATCACGGATTTCACCAAGAGCCAATGCATGATGTACATCCCGTACGAACACTGGGACAAGCTGCGAGTGATTCGCTGTGGTCCCGAGGTCGAACTGCTGGCGTGCGAGCCCCCGCCGCTACCGGACGCCCGGCGTTTGATCTGGGTCGGCCGGATCTGCGAAGAGAAGGGCGTGCCTCTGCTGCTGGAGGCAGCCGGTCAATTGGCCGACGAAAAGCTCGACTTCGAACTCGTGATGGTCGGAGAAGGTCCGCTGCGTCCCGAGATCGAACGCCAGATTCGCGCGCGCAATCTCGCCGACCGCGTCGAAATTACGGGTTGGCTCAGTGGCGAAGAGGTCCGGGAGCAAATCGCTCGATGTCGCGCCATGGTGTTACCGAGCTTCGCAGAGGGACTTCCAGCCGTATTGATGGAGTCGCTCGCACTCGGACGTCCGGCAATCAGTACGTTCATCGCGGGGATTCCGGAACTCATCGAGCCCGGCCGTAACGGTTGGCTGATCCCCGCAGGGTCTTCGGAAGCGTTGGTCGATGCCATGCGCGAGGCCATCGAACTGCCTAACGAAGAGATCGAGAAAATGGGAAGGGCCGGCCGCGAGTCGGCACTGCGGCTGCACAATACGTCCGTCGAGGTCGGGAAGCTCGAGCGCTGCATCCGACAGAGCGTCGAAGCGCGATTCCCGACAGCCTGACTCGCCGCGGCAGGCACGACGAGCAGTGAGGCACCGATCCTTGCGATTGCCGAGATTCGTGGCCAAGAGGGCCGTCTGGATGCCGACGCTTTCGGGGTGGTTGGTTCTGCTCGCCTGCGGGGTTGCGGCAAGTGCCGGCGCGGCGCACTGGCTCCATCCATTCCTATCGCCCAACCGGCCTGTCGGACGGGGCATCCTGGTGGTAGAGGGATGGCTCGGAGAACAAGGCCTGCTCCAGGCCATCGAACACTATCGACACGGCGATTACAGCCGGCTGATTGCGACCGGCGGACCCATCACAGAGCCCTGGTCTCGATCGGATGCGTTCGAGACCTACGCGGACCGGGCTGCGCACTTCGTTCGCGATCATGGCATTGCAGCCGACGAAGTCGTCGCGGTCCCCAGCCAGGGTTGGCGTCGAGACCGAACCTGGCAGACGGCGTTGAACGTCCGCCATTGGCTCGCCCAGGCGGGGCTCGCGGTGTCTGCGTTCGATGTGGTTTCCGATGGACCGCATGGCCGTAGAACCTGGCAGCTGTATCGACGCGCTTTCCGGCAAGAGCCGCGGACTGCCGAAATGGAGATCGGAATTCTGTCAGCCGCGCCAGCGTCGTACGATCCGAGTGCGTGGTGGGAGACC
>JAJDAM010000482.1 GCA_029261905.1 Deltaproteobacteria bacterium | reverse complement strand
GACGTGATCGATCCCGCGGCGGGCTACGCCGCCGCCAGGCGTTCTGCTGACACGATCGTCGAGCACGGAGGTGTCATCGTGGTGATCCTCCACCCACAGCCCCATCAATCGGCAAACCACAGCGGGATTTTGCAGTTCACTCGCTTCTTGGAGTGGCTCCGGACGACGCACGGCGAGCGGCTCTGGAGCGCGACACCCGCGGAAATCGTGGCGCGATACTGCCTGCGAACCGGTATCGATCCGGCGCACGGCGGGCGCGGGAGCCAGCCAGAATCGGATTCAGTCGCCGACGTTCGTAGTTGAGCTTCGTAGTTGAGCTTCGCCGCGACGGTTGGTTCAAATTTGGTCTAGAATCGCGTCCCCTCGATTCGTGAAGTCCGACCTCCGGCCTAGCTGAACGTCCACAAACCGCACAGGGCCCGCTTCGCGTGTGCCGGAGCAATCGGCCATCGACCTCATCGTTGATCCATAAGGAATCACTCGTCATCGTGACCGAACAACAACTGCCCCGGATAGGCGAATCGGCCCCCCCCCATCTCGACGCTGTCGACCTGTTCGAACCGCGTCACATCGGACCCCGCCCCGACGACGTCGCCGAGATGCTCGCAGGCCTGGGTTTCTCCACACTCGACGAACTCACTCGCCAGACGCTGCCTGCATCGATTCAACTCGAGGCGCCGCTTTCTTTGAGCGGGCTCGACGCACGGCCTCCGGGCGAATTCGAGCTCATCCAACGGCTTCGCGCGATCGCGCAAGACAATCAAGTGCTCCGATCGTGTATCGGAATGGGTTACTCGGATGTGATCGTTCCGCCGGTGATCCAACGGGGCGTGCTGGAGAATCCGGGTTGGTATACGCAGTACACGCCGTACCAGGCCGAGATCGCTCAGGGCCGACTGGAAGCACTGCTGAACTTCCAGACGATGATCGCCGACCTCACCGGGCTGCCGTTGGCGAACGCATCGCTGCTCGACGAGGCGACATCGGCCGCGGAGGCGGTCGCAATGTGCATTTCGATCGGACGCGGTCGCAAGCGGGGTTTCTTTGCGGCCGAAGATTGCCATCCCCAGACGCTCGGCGTGTTGCGGACTCGCGCGGCCACGACCGAAACGAATCTCCATATCGGCTCGATCGATGAGATCGACTTCGAGAAGCAGGATCTGTGCGGTGTGCTGCTCCAGTATCCGACCAGCGACGGTCGAATCGAGTCGTATCGCGAGATCGCGGAGCGCGCCCACGCAGCAGGCGCGAGCGTGGTCGTTGCCGCCGACCTGCTGGCGCTGACACTTCTCGAACCGCCGGGCGAATTCGGCGCGGACATCGTGATCGGATCCTCCCAGCGGTTCGGAGTCCCGCTGGGCTTTGGTGGCCCCCACGCGGGGTATATGGCGACCAGCGAATCGAACGCGCGGAGAATCCCGGGGCGGATCGTCGGAGTCTCGAAGGATGCGCACGGCGCCATCGCATACCGCCTCGCGATTCAGACGCGCGAGCAACACATCCGGCGTGACAAGGCGACCAGCAACATCTGCACCGCACAAGTACTGCTGGCCATCATGGCGAGCATGTACGGGGTCTATCACGGTCCGGATGGACTGCGACGGATCGCGCGGCGTTGTCACGCGTTGACGCGTGCACTCGCGGAGGGGCTGAAGCGCGCGCAATGCACTTTGAAGAGCGACGCATTCTTCGACACGTTGCGAGTCACGCCCGAATCGCTCGGCGCCGAGAACGTTCTCGCCGCTGCACGCGAGCGCGGGTTCAATCTGCGTGATTTCGGCGACGGCAGCCTCGGCATCTCGTTGGACGAGACGTCGACGACCACCGATGTCGCAGCGCTGCTCGACGCGTTCTCTGCCGGCCAGTACGGCCCACACGAAATAGCCGACCTCTCAGACGCCGCCACTTTTCACTTGCCGGAGTGGGCGGTTCGCAAGAGCCCCTTTCTGACTCACCCGGTCTTCCACGAACACCACGCCGAGCACGAGATGCTCCGTTACATCCACCGATTGCAGTCGCGGGATCTTTCGCTGACGACTTCGATGATTCCGCTCGGTTCCTGCACGATGAAACTCAACGCGACGAGCGAAATGCTCCCGGTCACCTGGCCGGAGTTCTCGCGCCTGCATCCGTATGCACCGTCGGATCAGTCGGCCGGATACGCGCAGATCCTCGGCGATCTGGAGACATGGCTGGGCGAGATCACCGGCTTGCCGGCGGTCTCGCTGCAACCCAATGCCGGCTCGCAGGGAGAGTTCGCGGGCTTGCTGGCGATCCGGCGCTATCACGACGATCGAGGCGATCACCAGCGCAACGTCTGCCTGATCCCGACCTCCGCCCACGGCACGAATCCGGCCAGCGCCGTCATCGCCGGCTTCCGCTGTATCGCGGTCGCCTGCAATACCCGCGGTGATATCGACCTGGACGACCTGCGGGCACGTGCGGACGAACACCGGGATGCGTTGGGCGCCCTGATGCTCACCTACCCTTCGACACACGGCGTATTCGAAGAACAGGTTCAGCAGGTGTGCGCGATCGTGCACGAACGCGGCGGCCAGGTCTACCTCGATGGCGCCAATCTCAACGCCCAGGTTGGCCTCACGTCTCCGGGAGTGATCGGCGCCGACGTGTGCCACATGAACCTGCACAAGACGTTCTGTATTCCGCACGGCGGAGGTGGCCCCGGTATGGGCCCGATCGCCGCAGCCGAGCACCTTCGAGGCTACCTGCCCGGCCATCCGGTCGATGGCGTGGGCGCGGTCTCGGCGGCGCCGTACGGAAGTCCGAGCATCTTGCCCATCAGCTGGGTGTACATCGCCTTGATGGGCGCGGAAGGATTGAAGCGGGCTACGCAGGTGGCCATCCTGAACGCGAATTACATGGCGCACCGCCTCGAGGAGC
>JAJDAM010000481.1 GCA_029261905.1 Deltaproteobacteria bacterium | reverse complement strand
AATGGCGGTGAAGCGACCAACCCCGAATTTCTGAATCGAGACGACGGCAACCTCAACTACGATCAATGGGATGTGACCTCTACGCAGACCAAGGCGCTGATCGAGTTCGATGCCCGCTGGCGGAATTTCGGTTTGTTCGTGCGCGCGAACGCGAGCTACGACCCCATCCAGAACTGCAAGGACTGCACGCGTCGAACCGACCTGACGGGTGCGGCGCGGCACCGCAGCAGTGTGCTCGACGGCGGAGTCGTCGGCGCGCACTTCACGTTGCTCGACGCCTGGGTGGATGGCCAATTCGAGATCGCCGATCACCCGTTCGAAATCCGTGCCGGTCGACAGGTGATGAACTGGGGGCAGGGGATCTTCATTCAAGGCGGCATCAACCAGACCAACGCCCTGGAGGTCTCGAAGGTGCGATCCCCCGGCGTCGACTTCGGCAGAGAGGCGCTGTTTCCGGCCGGCATGGTTCGCCTGTCGACGCAGATCTACGAGAACCTCGGGATCGAGGCGTACTACCAGTACGAGTGGAACCGCACGTATCTCGATCCGACCGGGAGCTTCTTCTCGATCAGCGACACGACTGGGCGGGGGGCGGACGGGCTCTACTTCGGTCTGGTGAATCGCGACTTTCTCACCGTGCCGACGCCGCCGGTTGGCGACCCGGGAGCGGAGCCGGTGTTGGGGCCGCAACCGGCGGTCCCAGCGATTCCCGCCTTCGGTATCGACGCCGCTCCGGCGTTCCCCGGTTGCGGCCTCAGTACACAGCGTTCGTGTACCGCAGAGGATCTCTTCGCGGTCTTCGCCGGGGTTCGCGGGTCGGGGGACAACGAACCGCATTCCCAAGGCCAGTGGGGCGTCGCGCTGCGCTATTTCATCGAGCCGCTTCGATCCGAGATCGCTGCCTACTACATCCGCTATCACGCCAAGACGCCGTCGGTTGGTTTCAAAGGAAAGGTCGTCAACAATCCATTGGCGGGTGGCCTGGTCAACCTGCCCACCAGCTATTTCCGCAACTACGCATCCAACGTCGATCTGTTCGGCTTGAGCCTGGACACGGAGATCTTCGGCGTCGCGATCGGCGCGGAGCTCTCGTTCCGGCCCAACGATCCAGTGGTCGTCAACCCCAACGCGATCCTGATGGGCACAGCTCTCGGTGTCGTCAACGAACCATTCACGATCAAAGCCGTCGATCGCGAGGATCGCTGGCAAGCGCAGATCAACGGGACCTACAATATTTCGACCGGCAACCGTGTGCTCGGGCCGGTAGTCGAGTTCATCCGCGCCGACAACATGATCTTCATCGCCGAGGCGGCGGCGGTCGTGTATCCGAGCCTGAACGGCCAGGTCATGTACGCCGGGCCACCAGGAAGTCCGGAGGGAAACCAGCCCGACGAGAAATCCTGGGGCTACCAGTTGCTCCTGCAGGTTCCGTACAGCAATCCGCTGCGGGTACCGATCGATCTGACCTTCCGGTTCATCTGGCAGCACGACGTCGACGGCAACACGCCGAATCAGTTTCCGTTCATCGAGAAGCGCAAGGGCGTCTCGGCGGGAATGACGATCGACTACCTCCAAACGTGGTCGTTCGACGTTGGCTACACGAACTTTTTCGGTGCGGGAACCGGCGACGTGACGCATGACCGCGACTTCATGAGTGCGACCGTCAAGTTTCGTTTTTGATCGAATTTTGACATAACCGCAGACGAGAGGCGAAGATATGCAACGATGGATACCCGCGATGATCGTGTTGTTCGCGACCAGCGTCCATGCAGCAGACGAAGCACAGATTGCCCGGCTCGGCGCTGATCTGACGCCGGTCGGCGCCGAGCGCGCCGGCAACGCCGACGGCACGATCCCCGAATGGACCGGCGGCATAACAGAGCTGCCTCCCAACTGGACGCCCGGCATGCCGCGCGTGGACAGCTTTGCGGCGGATCAGATCCAGTTCCAGATCGATGCGAGCAACGTCGACCAGTACGCGGAGAAGCTCAGCGAGGGTCAGATCGAGCTCATCAAGAGCTACGACGGTTTTCGAATGGACGTCTACCCGACGCGGCGCAGCTGTGCGTTTCCGGAATCGTACTACGAAGACACCAAGCGCAACGCGCGTACTGCCCGAGTCGACGAGGAATGCAATCTGGTTGCCGGGATCCGCTCACCGCTGTTTCCGCTCCCCGAGAATGGCTGCGAAGCGGTCTGGAACGGAAAGCTGGCCGCCTTCAACGGCATCATCGGTTACGACCGCATGGAGGCGACGATCGTGCCGACTGCGGGCGGCTCGTTCGTTGCGACGAAACGGCAACAGACGATCTACAACCGGATGAACAAGCCCGAGTTCACGAGTTACGAGCAGCTCGACGGCATCATCGCAAAGTCTCTGTCCAACACGGTTGCGCCCCCGAAGCAGGCCGGCGAGATCACCCTCGTGCACGCGCTCGCGACCGGGAATCTGCGCGCGTGGATCTACAACCCCGGGCAGCGTCGGGTGCGTCGGGCGCCGAACTTCGAATACGACAACCCGGTCCCGGGTTGGCAGGGGTTGGTGACCGTGGACCAGGTGAACGGCTTCGTCGGTTCCGGCGACCGCTACGACTGGAAGTTGCAGGGCAAGCGCGAGATGTACGTGCCGTACAACAACGCGAAGATCCAGGATCGGAGCCTGACCTACGAAGAGATCGTGCAGCCCCGCTATCCGAGACGCGATCTGGTGCGCTACGAGCTGCATCGCGTCTGGGTCGTCGAGGCCACGGTTCGAAGCGACCGGCGCCACGTCATGCCGCGCCGCGTGTTCTATCTGGACGAAGACAGCTGGGTGATCGTCGCGAGTGACAACTACGATCGTCGCGGAAAGATCTGGCGCGTCACCGAACATCTACCCGAGGTGATTCACGAGATTCCGTCGTGCGTCCCGAATACTTCGGTTTACTACGACCTGGTGGCCGGTCGCTACGTGATCTCTCCGCTGTTCAATGAAGAAGACGAGCCCGACTACCTGGCGGGACACACGGGCAAGGTGGCCGACGAGGGATTCAAGCCCGACGACGTGCGTCGAATCGGCCGGCGCTGATCTCCGAGCAAAGCCGTGGTCGAGAAACCCCCGCCGCTGAGCGCCTCCCTGCGAAGAAGGGCGGCCATCGTAAGAGCACTCGAGAACTTTTTCTTCCGGTACCGGATCCCGATCCTCGTCGTGCTGGGTGTTTTCACGATCGCTATGGGATGGTTCGCAAGCCAGCTTCGCATGGACGCCGGCTTCGAGAAGCAGCTTCCGCGAGAACACGAGTACGTGAAGACGTTCTTCGAGTACCAGGACCAGCTGTTCGGCTCGAACCGGGTGATCGTGGTGCTGCGTACCCGGGCAGGCGATATATGGAACCCGTCGTTTTTGGGCAGGCTCGAAAAAATCACCGACGCTGTGTTCTTCCTTCCGGGTGTCGACCGCCGCACGGTCACATCGCTGTGGACGCCTAACACACGGTACTTCGAGATCACCGAGGAGGGCATGATCGCGGACGACGTCGTCCCGTCCAATGTGCTCGCCACCAACATAGACTCCGAAGCGGTCGCGACGATTCGCGACAACGTCATCAAGGGCGGGTTCGTAGGCCGACTCGTCGCCAAGGACTACACCGCTGCGATGGTGACAGCAGACCTGCTCGAGGCGGATCCGAAGACGAACGAGAAGCTCGACTATCTCGCGTTGTCCGAACTGCTCGAGACCCAGATCCGTGAACCGAATGAGGACGATCGCTACGAAGTTCACATCCTTGGCTTTACTAAGCTGATCGGCGACATCGCTGGCGGCGCAGGGAGCGTCGTGGTTTTTTTCGCGTTGGCTTTCGTGCTGACGGTTGCGGCTGTCTACGCTTACTCGCGTTCGTGGATTCTGACGGTGCTTCCGCTCGGTTGCTCGCTGGCGTCCGTCGTCTGGCAGTTCGGCGCCATCCACTTGATGGGTTTCGGCTTGGACCCGCTGGCCGTGCTCGTTCCTTTTCTGGTGTTCGCGATCGGGGTTTCCCACGGCGTGCAGCAGATCAATCTGATTTCGCGAGAGGTCTGTGCTGGCGCAGACAGCGAAACGGCGGCTCGCAAGAGCTTCAGCGGTTTGCTGATCCCCGGTTCGATGGCTCTGTTCACGGACTTGATCGGCTTCTGGACGCTGACGCTGATCCCGATCGGCATGATCGAGGAACTCGGAATCACCGCCAGCGTCGGCGTGGGTTTCAAGATCATCACCAACCTGATCCTGTTGCCGATCCTGGTTTCGTATTGTCGGTTCGACGGCGGTTATGTGGCGCGCAGCAACCGCGCGCGCGAGACCCGTGAGCGCTGGATTCGCAAGATTTCTGGCATCGCTGAACCCCGACAGGCCATCTCTACGTTGATCGTGTTCGCCGTGCTCTTCGGTGTCGCGGTTTCCGAGAGCCGCGGCCGGCACATTGGTGACCTTCAGGCGGGCTCGCCAGAGCTTCGCGCGGACTCGCGATACAACATCGATGTCCGGACTATCGTCGACAAGTTCACGCTCGGACTCGACGTGTTGACGGTGATCGTGGAGACACCTCCGCAGGCCTGCATCAACTACGACGTGATGGAGTATCTCGATCGGTTCGCTTGGCACATGGAGAACGCGCCCGGCGTGCTTTCGGTCATTTCTGCACCGGTGATCGCGAAGCAGGTCAACAGTGGTTGGAGTGAAGGCAACCTCAAGTGGAAGGCTCTGCCTCGGAATCGCTATGCGCTCGGACGCTCGGTGCTCCCGCTGGACGAAACTTCGGGATTACTCAACGTCGACTGCACGTTGATGCCGGTCTACGTGTTCATGAAGGATCACCGAGCCGATACGATCGCCAGCGCGATCACCGCGGTCGAGGAGTTCCGTGACTCCGAGCCGCTGGAGGGTGTTCGGATCCGACTCGCCAGCGGCAACGTCGGCGTCCTCGCCGCGATCAACGAGGAACTGGCGCAATCCGAACTCCCGATGATGTTGTGGGTCTATGCGGCGGTCATCGCACTCGTCGTGGTGACCTACCGGGACTGGCGAGCCACGATCTGCTGCTGCGCGCCGCTGGTGGTTGCCACTTTCTTCGGATACTGGTTCATCAAAGAACTCGAGATCGGTCTCAAAGTTTCGACGATGCCGGTGATGGTCCTCGCGGTCGGCCTCGGGGTGGATTACGCGTTCTACATCTACAACCGGCTGCAGTTCCATGTCATAGCCGGGCTCGACATGACCGACTCCTACCGTTTGGCACTGTCCGAGACGGGGGTTGCGGTGATCTTCACCGCGGTGACGATGGCAATCGGGGTTTCGACCTGGTCGTTCTCACCGCTGAAGTTCCAGGCCGACATGGGTCTGCTGCTGACATTCATGTTCATGATCAACATGGTGATGGCGGTGACGCTGCTGCCAGCACTGGCGGTCGTTCTCGATCTGCTGGTTCCGCGCCGCGGCCGTCCCGCGTTACTGAAGCGCGCAGCCGCGTCGGTCGTGTTGCTCGCAGTCGGTGCCGGCGCGCTGCTCGTGCCGAAGAGCGCCGATGCCGAGCAGGAAACGATCTACTCGACGGTGTCTTCGCTCGCGGTGCGATCTCTGTTGCTCGGCGTCGTGCGGGTGGGAACGCGCCTCGTCACGGTGGGCGAACGCGGGCACGTGTTGTTGTCCGATGACGAGGGCCGCAACTGGCGTCAATCCAGTGGTGTGCCCACCCGATCGAACCTGACTGCTGTCTACTTTGCCGACGAGGGAAACGGTTGGGCGGTCGGACACGATGCGGTGATCCTGCACTCGCGAGATGCCGGCGAGACCTGGCAGATCCAGTACAGCGATCCGTCCGCGGAAACGCCGTTGCTGACGGTCTGGTTCGCCGACGCTGAAAACGGGTTTGCGGCGGGTGGTTTCGGGATGGTGCTCGAGACCCATGACGGCGGCAGCAGCTGGGAGCGCCGCACGTTGTCCAGTGACACAGAAGATCCCCACCTCAACCAGCTGTTCCCCGGCCCGGGTGGCGAGCTGTTCATCGCCGCGGAGGCTGGCGTGTTGTTCCACTCGGCCGATGAGGGGAAGAACTGGCAGCTCGAGCGCGTGCCGTATCGCGGCTCGCTGTGGGGTGGGTTGATGCTGCGGAGTGGTGCTTTGCTGGTGTTCGGAATGCGCGGACATGTGTTTCGTAGCGAGGACCGGGGGGCTTCCTGGGAACCCGTCGAGCTGAACACAGACCGATCACTGCAGTGCGCCGCCCAGTTCGGTGACGGAACGGTCGC
>JAJDAM010000480.1 GCA_029261905.1 Deltaproteobacteria bacterium | reverse complement strand
GGGCCGAGCATGTAAGGCGTGAAGAAGGGAGCCGCGCACCAGACGCTGAGTTGGAAGAAGAGCAGGTAGGCGAGAAGCCGGCCATGTCCGCCTTCGCGCAGATGTTCGCGAATGGCGCGCGGAGAGACACGGGTCTCCCCGATCGCGACGGGCTTCGTTTCGCTTTGGCGCGACAGAAAGCCGGTCGAGATGCAGCGCGCGGCGAATGCGCCCACGAAGATCCACGCAAAGGCCTGCAGGCGAGAGCCTCCGCGCTCGCCGTATTCGAGCACGACGCTTCCCAGCGCGAGTCCGCCGAGCAGAGCCACTTGCGACCATCTGCCGCGAAACGCGAAGTACCGGCTGCGAAGCGGCCGCGGCACGATGTTTCCCGCCCAGGTGTTCCACGCGGGACTCGTCGCCATCCCGAGGCCCCAGTACAGCGAAGTGGCGATGAACAGCGAAATCGGTGGGAGGTATCCGACGAGAGCGCCGAGTGCGAGCGGCAGGAAACTCGCGGCCTGAAGTCCCGCGCACAGGACCACCCAACGTTTGTGCGAGCCGAGCCAGCCGACGGCCGCCGGCGTGATGAGTTGGAGCAGGGCGCCTGCGAGCATCGGAGTCGTCGCAACCAACCCCGAAGCGATGTCGCCGAACCCGAGCGCGAGCGCAAACGCGGCGACGTACGACTCGCCCATGCCGACCATCACGCTGAAGGCGATACCGTCGCCTGTCATCGATCGCAGATCGGATCGAGTCTGGTGCCTGACGCGCCCGAACGAGGCGCTCGGATTGGTCATGCCTCGATTCGGGGACTCTCCGCGAGGATCGGTTCTGCCCAATTCAGCTGTGACGAATCGCTCATCGAAGTGGTCCTTCCCGCTGCGGCGCAGTTTCCCCGTGGCTGTCCAGTCACGGGCACAATCTAACTGCTCGAAGGCGAGCGCCGCTTCATCGAACTGAAAAAAGCTCGCCGCCCCGCCGAATCCGGGCCTAGCGGGACAGTACCCCCTTCATGGTCAGGTACTCGCGGGCAGATTCGTTTCCCGGATCGATCTCCAGCACCCGTTGAAACAGCGCGATCGCATGGGGCTCGCGGTAACTGTAGTAGGAATAGGTGGAAGCCAGTCCGTGGTAGAAGCCGGCTTGGAGTGCCTCCGGGACCTGCACGGGTGGAGACAGATCGCGTGCGCTGCGCATCAAAGCCGTCGTCCGCTCCTCGATCCCTTCGTGGACGTCGGTATAGAGACGCTGGGGAAGCGAGAACTCGAGCACCGGGTGGTCGTCTGTGTGCAGCGGTGACCCGGCGACGAACCGACGTAGATCTCCGTTTTCGATCAGCAGCAAGTTCACGAAGTCGAAGATCGTCCGGATACCCGCGGCTTGCAGGTTTTGCGGTTTCGTGTGCTGGGCGATCCGGTCGAACACGCGCACGGCGTCGATCTGCAGTGGGCGCTTGCGCGCGATCAACATGAGATCTGCGGGGTCGTCGTGCGGTGCCCAGACGCTCACGTCGGCGAACGCGGACGCGAGCGTCGCAAGGGCGATCTTCAGCTCGTGTTGCGAGATGCGATAGTTCTGCAACCAGATCGCTGCCACGCCGTCGTCGTTCAGGCGCGCGGAGATGCGTTCGAAGAATTCTCGCGTGAACAGGTTCGAGACCCCGCTGATCCAGGGATCCGAAACGCCAGAGACGATGACGTCGTAGCGCTCGCCCGGCACACCGACGAACGTGCGACCGTCGGTGGCATAGAGGTGGACTCGGTCGTCGTGAAGCGCGTCGCCGTGGGCGTCGGCGAAATATTGTGCGGCTTCGACGACAGCCGGTTCGATCTCCGCGACGTCGACGCGGGTGACGCCATGCTCGAGCATGGCTCCCAACGTGACGCCCGTACCCAGGCCGACCAGCAGCGCACGTTCGGGCCGCTCGTGGAGCAACATCGGAATGTGTCCGAGCAACGACCAATTGGGCGCCGACGCGCCGATGCTCCCCTCCCATTTTCCGTTCGCCTGGTAGGAGAGCCAACTGCCGTCTCGTGCGCGGCGCACCGAGATCACCGCGTGCGCCCCCTCGCGGTAATACAATAATTCGTCGACCTCTCGGTCGGTATCGTACCCCTGCAGGAAACCCCGGACCTCACCCTGGTTCACATACGGACCGAGTGTCATCTTCCGCGAGTCCCAGTCGGGCAGCAGCCAAACGAGGCCGACGAACGCGAACGTTGCGGCGGTCGCTGAGCCGAGTGTCGCAGTCGCGATTCGCCTCTCGGGGCCACCGCGGCCGGATGCCAGCAGCAGCACCGCGCCCAATGCGAAACTGCCGCTTGCCACGATCAGAATGGAACGCTGGATCCCGAACCACGGTTGCAGCACGAAGCCGGCCAGCAGTGAGCCGCTGATCGCACCCGCCGTGTTCAAGAAGTAGACGTCGCCGATCCGGCTTGCGATCGTCTTCCCGCCGCCAGCGCGCAGCTGCACAGCAACGGGCAGGGTCGCGCCCATGCACAGAGTCGGAATCGCCATCAGTCCGGCGCAAATCGACGATTGAACGAGCGTGAACAGCCAGAACCGATCACCGAGTGCGTCGAACAACGCCAGAAACAGCGCGGGGAGTAGAGGGTATAGGGCGACGCCCACCAACACGAACAGCGCGATATTGAATTGTAGGATCGCCAACCCGCGCAACGGCCGTGCTGCTGCCAGGACCCGGGGCGCCAGTGCGATGCTCCCCCCCGCGATTCCGATCAGGAACGTCGCCAACATCGTCGTGAACGCGTACACCGACGAGCCGATCACCAACGACAACACGCGGAACCACAGCACCTCGTATGCGAGTGCAGAAAAACCGGAGAGCGCGGCCGTCACCAGTACGAGTGTCGCGGGCGCTGCGTCGCGATCGATCGCTCTCTTGCGCACGCTGGGTTTCGACTTGCGCTCGCCAGATTCGAGCACCGGGCGACGCGGACCGAGGGCGATGGCCCAAACCGCAATGCTCGCGCCGAGCAGGATGTCGAGGGCGCCGGTGGCAATGAGTGTGTTCGTTATCCCGAGCCAACGAAGTGCTACGAAACCGGTCGCGGTGCAACCTACCACTGCACCGAGAGTGTTGAGCGCATAGAGCAGGCTGACCCCTGCACCCACCTCACGGGGCGATCGAACCCAAGCGCGTGCGACCAGTGGCAGCGTCGTTCCCATCAGAAACGTCGGCAGGATCAGGACGGCCGCAGCAAGGGCAAATTGTTCGCCACGAAATCCCGATTGGCGAAGCGATTCGGGATCCAGCCATGCGAGCGACTGCACCCCCATCCAGTGAAACAGCATCGGAGTCGCCAGGCAGTAGATGCCGATGACGACTTCGGCGGCGCCGTAGGCCCACAGCGGTTTCTGGATGCGGTCGGCAACGCGTCCCCCGGCCGCGCTCCCCAACGCGAGCCCAAGCATGAACACGCTCAACACCGTCGACACGGCGTACTGCGTGCTGCCCAGGTAGTGCTCGAGCAAGCGCGCCCAGGTGATTTCGTACACGAGCCCGGTCGCACCTGTCGTCAAGAACAGTGCGCCCAGCACCGCGCGTTCGCCCGGGCCGAGGTGGCGGCTGCCGACGCCCGTATCGACATGCGGTGCGGCCCCGCCGGCACTCTTTCGCGTCCTGCGGTTCGCCATCCGCCGCCGGCCTCCCTCCTCCAGCTCCAGAGCCAGTTCCAAAGCCAGCTCGAGATGTATCGAGTGTTTTAAGCCCCACCAATGCCGCGATGTTGCTCAGAATGCCCGGAAATGGCTCGGAGTGGCGATTTTTTCGGTTGACGGGAGTCTACAAAATGTGAGTACAATTTCATTCACTATGACAGATGACGACGTAAAACCGATCAAACCCCCGAAACGGCCGCGACGGCGCCCGAAGAAGCCAAACCCCGAGGTCCGCGCACGGCTGATTGGCGCCGCCACCGAATTGATGTCCGAACACGATCCGAGTGAGATGCGGATCGACGAGGTCGCCGAACGCGCCGGAGTTTCGGTAGGCACGTTCTATCTGTATTTCGACGGCAAGGACGATTTGTTCACGAGCCTGGTCGTCGATCAGACCGCGCGACTGCGGGAACGGCTCGCGAAAGCGCCCGCGAGCGGCGCCGACAATGTCCTCGCGGCCCAGCAGCGGCTGACCGCCTATCTCGACTTCGTTGACGAAAACCGTCAAGGCTTCCTGCATTTTCTCCGCGCCGGAAGTCTGGAGACCACGGTCGGCGATCTGAATACGTGGGCGTTCTCACAACACGCGCTCGATACGCGACCGGCGATCGACGCGGTGCTCGCTGATGCGCGCGTCAGTGAGGTGGAGCGAGAACTGGTTGTGCAGGCCAGCCTGGCGGTGACTCAACACCTCGCCGGGTACTGGCTGCACAACGAAGACCGGATTTCGCGCGATGACGTCCAGCAGTTCGTGACTGAACTGACCACGGCGGTGATCGCGCATTTGGTGTCGCGATGAGGTGTACCGGGAAGCGGGTGCGACCCGGGACAGGGAGCTGTCGTTCGAACGGGATTCCGAGCTTCGCTGGGTGCCACCCCGGCCCGATCGACAGCACTCGATCAACAGCAAGGGAAACGGTCCACATTCCCACCTCCCGCTGAGGGGAAGGCGGGACTCGAGAAAAGGAGAACTGCGATGAAAAGAGCACGATTCGTAAGCACGATGGCCGCGGTCGGCTGGCTGATTGCTGTCGGCGGCAACGCCTCGGCGGAGACGACGACCGTCTCGTGGGGACCCCTGCCTCTGCCCGCTGCGACCGCCGAAGGCCCGGGTGAACTCGAGGGAGTGTCAGGCGCGCAGGGACTGGCGGCCTGGCTGGCTGGACTTCTCGGTGCCGAAGTCGACATCGGCTCGCTGCAGAAACCCTGCAGCAACTGTTATATCACTGCCGTCCGACCGAACATGGTGGACGGGAACGGCGACACGCTGAACTTCGCAACCGGCGGGATGCTCCACCACGTCGTCGTGGCCAACGTCGACAAGCCGGACATCTTCTGCCCGCCGGGCTTTTCCGGCGCAATCAACCTGATGGGTCTGTTTGCGGGCGGCAACGAGCGCTTCATCGCCGCTGGCAACGAACGAACCGAGTTCACCGAGCAGCCGGGATACGGCTATCGCGTCAATTCCGGTGACGATTGGGTGATCCTGTACCACATCATGAACATGCAACCCGTGGCTCGCGACTTCTACTTCGAGATCGAGTTCGATCACGTCGCGAGTGGCGTCGAGGGACTGCGGCCAATGTGGCTCGACTGGGACCAGTGCGACGACTCGAACCTGGATGCACCGGCCGGGTACTCGGACGTGCATCATTGGGATTGGAAGGCCGATCGTTCCGGACGCGTGCGCACGATTGGCGGGCACGTCCATGACCAGGGCATCAGCATCGCTTGGGAAAACCGTAGCCGTGGCTCCAACATCTACACGTCTGTGGCCGGCTACGCGGCGGGCGCTGCGCACGCTCCGGTCGGTCCCGGGTCCGGCGCGGACGCACAGCATCCCGCCAGCCACAACACCGTTGCATCGGACCCGCTCGGTTTGTCCAGCTACGCTGGCCACATCGCCGACATGACAGTGGGGCACCCCAACGGACGCATCAAGAAAAAGAACAACATGCGCCTGCATACGCAGTACAACCACAGCAGCACGCCAGGTGAGGGCGAGGGCGACATGGGCATCATGATCGCCAGCTTGGACGAGGACTTCTGCATCACGAATTTCTGGTGTTTCTGACGCAAGTCGCAGTGGGCAGGTGAGTGAGAAGGAGGGGGTCGGCGCGAACCGGCCTCCTCCTTCGCACTTCGACAACAGTCCGAATATCAACGGATGCGATACCTGAAGAGTGCATGACATGAAGACGATGCATCTTGTAACAGTCGGAGTTGGGGGCATCGCGATCGCCGCGATGCTGTGGGTGTGGGTTTCGTCCCGGAATCAACCTGATCCGCCTGCCCCGGTGAAGGTGGCTGAGACGGAAGTTCCTCCCGATTCGCCCGCCGCACCGGAAGCGCCGGCCCCCGTCGCGCTGGAACCGCCCCGGCGCGAGACGAACCTGATGTACCGGCGCCCTTCACCCGAGGCCATGGAGAAGATCATGGCGAACGAGGACGTGATGGAACGGGCCGCCGAACAGCAGCGCCAGGCCCAGGCCGCGAATCGATTCAGCGAGGGTGTGAACGACGGACATTTCGAGGCGGACGACATCAATCGCTCGGTCGTCGCCATGTTCGACTCGGTCGAACTCGAACCGGTGTTGGACGAAGATGGAATGATCCTGGGTCTCGAAATACGAAACATCTATCCCGACAGCCCGTTGTCAGACGCGGGTTTCCGATCGGGTGACCGGATCACAGCGATCAACGACGAACCACTGCACGATCCCGTCGACGTTCCCGCCGCGCTTGCACGGCTGGAACGGGATCTCAGTCTGTGCGTCGATCGGGATGGAACCGAGATCTGCCAACGCCTCGTTCTGGACTGAGCGTCCCGCGGTTGGATGACGAAGGCGGCTCAGGGGCTCGGCTTCGCCGATCGGCACCGTTCGCGCTCGCCGCGCTTTCGGGCGTTGCCGCGCTGGTCTACGAACTGGTCTGGGTACGGTGGTTCGCCGAACTCTTCGGATCGACCGCATACGCCGCGTCGGCGGTCTTCGCGGCCTACTTCGGCGGTCTCGCGATCGGTTCGCGTTGGTTCGCTGCCCGCGCACCCCAGCTCTCACGGCCACTGATCGCGTATGCGTTGCTGGAGGCCGCCGCACTTCTCGGCGCACTACTCGTGCCCGGATGGCTGGAACTCTGGCATCCGCTCCACAGTGAACTCTACGCGGCGATCCCCTCCCGCTCGCTTCTGACAGCGGCGAAGCTCGGTTTGGCGTTCGTGACGTTGGCCCCACCGTGCATCGCATTGGGTGGCACGCTGCCGGTCTTGATCCGCGCTGTCGAACCTGGGCTCGACGCAGCAGCGGCGTCGCGTCGAGCCAACCTGCTCTACGGAGTCAACACGTTCGGCGGGGCCATCGGCATCGGGATCGGGGTGTTGTGGCTTCCGCAACACGTCGGAGTGCGCGGCACCTACGCTGCAGCGGTCATACTGCAATCCCTGGTGATCGCAGCCGCGATCGCGTTCGGGCGTCGTGTGAGGGTCCCGACGTACCGAGGCGGGAATGCCGATGATCGTTCCCAAGGGCTGGCCGTTGGCGCGAATCGTCCGGAGTGCTGGGCGGCCGCGGCTGCGGGATTCGGCGCCTTGAGCGTTCAGATCCTGTTGCTGCGCGCACTCGATCAGGTCGTCGTCAGTACGTTCTACAACACCGGCGCGACGTTATGCGCCACGTTGGCCGCGATCGGGTTTGCGGCACTGTTGGCTTCGCGCCGAAATCTCGTCGAGAACGTTTCACTCGCGACGCTGGCGATCGCGGTTGGGCTCGCGCTGATTGCGTTTCCCAGCCTGTTCGTTTCGGATCTGCGGGGTCTGGCCGAGTTCCGCGGCGCTGACTATCACTGGCAGGGTGTGGCCACAGCCGCGCGGGTCGCAGCGTGGCTGGGTCTTCCCATCCTGACGGGCGCATCGATGCTCCTGCCCTGGATCATCGGCCAGACAGATCGCGCCCACAGTGAACCCCGCGTGGCGTTCCGCATCGGCCGGCTGTTGGCGTGGAACATCGCTGGCGGCGTCGTGGGCTCTGTTGCAGCGGGATTCCTGTTGCTGCCGCTGTTGGGTCTGTGGGGCAGCGTCAGTCTGTTGGCTGCCGGATACCTGTGCTGTGGGATCGCCGGGCTGCTGGTACGAAACCGCCTGCGGGCCGCCGGAGCGGCACTGACTGCGGTGCTCTGGGCGGTGTGGTTGGAGCCGTGGCACCAACCGCACATCTGGCTGCTACCCGACGAGCATCTGGTCGATCTGCGCAACGGTCCCTATGCGACGGTGGCCGTGGTCGACGACGCGGACGGCCGGGCGATGCGCATCAACAACCACTATACGCTGGCCGGGACAGGTCTCCGCCTGGACGAGGAACGACGCGGCCACTTGCCGCTGTTGATGCACCCGACGCCGAACCGCGTCGCCGTCCTGGGAAGCTCGACTGGACTCACGGCCAGCGCTGCTCTGATTCATCCCGAAGTTCGCGAACTCGACCTGATCGAGATCGTTCCGGAAGTCGCCGCAGCTGCAAGCGAACACTTCGCGGACTGGAACCGCGGCGTCTATTCGGCCGACATGACGACAGTATTCGAAGAGGACGCGCGCAATCACATGCGTGTGACGCGCAGGACCTACGATGTCGTGATCGGCGAGCTGTTCGTCCCGTGGAACCCTGGCGCATCCGGCCTGTTTTCGCGAGAGCACTTCGTCGCCGTCCGGGGACGGTTGGCATCGGGCGGGATTTTCTGTCACTGGCTTCCCCTGCACCAACTCGGAGCCCGCAGTCTCGAAACCATCGTTGCAACCTATCGTGACGTCTTCCCGGCCGGCGTAATGTGGAGGGGAGGTTTCCATCCCGACGTGCCGCTCGTCGCATTGTGCAGCGAGCCGCCTCGCACGAGCCGGGAAGCGTTGGCGCGGCGACTGGAGGCGTTGGGGCGAGCCGGTTCGTTCGATCGCTGGTTGCGTTCTCCAGAGGCGATGGCCGCACTCGAGCTCGGCGCGATCGCTCCACTGAGGCTGCCCGATCGGCTCAATACGACGGACAGGCCGTGGGTCGAGATTTCGAGCTTCCGCGATTCGTCCGACCCCATGGTCGCCAGACGCTGGCATGATTGGAGTCGGGGTCTCGGCGGAAGCGAAGCGGGTTTCGTGCTGTTCGAATATCAGCTGGCGCGACTCGAGGGACGAGAGGGCGAGGTCCAACGACTCGCGGAACGTGCACGCTCGTTGTTGCCGGCAGACGTGTTCTCACCATTCGCTCCCTCCGGAGCGGCCGGCAATGTGCGTCACGAATCTCGACGCGTGCCGCCTGCGGATCCAACACGCCCGAAGTTCCCGGACAAAGAGGTTCGCTGAAGACCCAACCCCGAATCAGCGTTCGATCGCTTCGAGCGCGCCGATACACATCCGGACGAAGGTCTCGGTCAGCCGCTTGCGCGGCCAGCGGGTGTGGGCTTGGAGCGCGGCCAGCCCTGGGGCGCCGGCCCCGAGAACGGCGGCGGCGGTCACCGCATCTTGCCGGGAGAGGCCGTACTCGGCACGAAACAAATCGGCGAAAAAATCGAGGATCCCTTCTGTTCGCTCGAATCGTCGCCGGTCGAGCTCCGGGGGGCCGACGCCGGCAGCGTCGAGTCGGCCGAGTGTGCCACCACCGGCATCGACGAGGTCGAGCCAGACGCCCAGGATGGCTCGAAGCTTGTCTTCCAGTGTCGCCTTCCCGTCGAGTGCGGCTTCGACCTGGGCATCGAACGCGAGCGTCTCTTGATCCCACAGCGCCAGCAACACCGCATCGCTGTTCGAGAAGAAGCGGTACGGAATTGCCTTGTTGACGCCGACTTCGGCCGCGAGGCTTTCCATCGTCAACGCCTCTGCGCCCTCGTCGGCCACGATCTTGGATGCCGCAGCAAGCAGGCTCGCCTCGCGGTCCTCGCGGTTGAGTCGCTTTCGCCGGCGTGCGGCCGCCACTTCGATCAGTTGGCGTCCGCGACGGGATTGCCGTCGAAGTCGCCAGTGAATGCAGCCATCTTTTCGGGGTGTTCAGCCGGCGGCAGGTGATAGGTGTTGATCGAGTAGGCGTTGCGGCGGTCGTCGGCGCTCAGCACCGCCTCGAGCAGACCGTCGAAGTAGGTTCGGATCTCGGCGATCGCGTGTTCGTCGAAAGCCGGAAGCCCGCTCACGTAGCCGTCCCGGTTGAATCGTTCGACCTGGGTCGGTGACAGCGTGCGCGAACGGCCCGGGTCTGCCGGGAAGAAGCGAAGATCGCGCGGATCGTTTGCGCCGTTGCGTGCGAAGTCGGTATCGACGGTCATGGAAACTCCGGGCAGGCCAAAGAGCCCTACTCGACGGCAAGAACTCCGTCTGCAGGCACGCCGTATCGGGGGCGTACGTCGGCGAGCGACTCCTCGAAGAGCGGCTCCCATTTCTCGAACTGCAGATTCTTGATTTCCCTGCCCAGTCGCCAGCCCGAACTGATCGCGTCCATCACCGGGACGATGCCGTCGGGCTGCAGGAAGGTCATTCGCGACGTCGTCGTCGCCATCCACATGCCGAAGTACGGAAACTGCAGCTGCGCGAGACAGAACGCCTGCAGAGCCAGCTCGTGCAGACCGTCCGGCGTGTAGCCTGTGATCACGTGCAGGATGTCGTGGATCTGGAAGCCGCGGATGATCGCGTACTTCAGATCCTCGGGCATCCGATCGAGCTGCCCCGACTTCGACATGAAGTCGTGCAGCATCTTGTAGTTGGTCGCGAGGTTCTTCTCGAGGCCATTGTCGGTCAGAAACTCGTGGTAGCCACGACCGATCGACCCCGCGGGCATCGCCGCCAGATCCCCGAGTTCGATTGGCTCAGCGAAGTAGCCCTCTTCGAGGAAGCTCCCGGCTCCCCGCGTGGCCCGGAAGTTCTCGAGGTAGCGATCGATCGTCACCTCGGGTGCGTGTTGCCACCACTCGTTGAACAGCAGGTGCACACCGTGTTCATCCGAATCGTTGAACGTGCGCACCATGTTCTTCACGAACTCGGGGTGCAGGGTCGGCTTCTCGAATGCGTTCGCAGCTGTGGTCATGTTCAGTCCTCGCAATCGTCTGCACGCCGCGCGCGCCGCAGCGACCGTTGACCGGTTCTCATTGTAACGGTTACGTTACATCATCGCGTACGAGGCGCCAGCGGTGTGTCGATGGACCGCGTCGCGGTCCGCATGAGTGGAGACGTCTGCCCTCGAGGCGGCACGGCCATCACGCCCGCTAACCCGAACGATCGATCGAGAGCCGCCGATGAGCTGCGTGGTACTTGCGCAAGCGGCCCAGATCCTCGTCGCTGACGGCCTCCAATCGCAACAGATTCATGTTGTCCTCGATGTCCGCGAGTTTGACGCAGCAGGCAAGGGGATTGACCCGAATCCGGTCGACGAAAGCATCGTAGTGCTCACCGCTGCGCTTGGTCAGACAATCAACAGCCGCCAGCACCTCAGCCGAAAAACCTTCCGCGCCCAACGATTCGAGGGTGTGTTCGCCGTCTTCGACGCTGTCGTGCAACACAGCCGCGATGCGTTCATCGTTACCAGCCATCTTCAGCATCAGCCGCAGCGGGTGGAGGATGTACGGCGCTCCTCCTTTGTCCAGCTGGCCCAGGTGAGACTCACAAGCGATCTGAATCGCGCGTTCCAGTGTCGACATCAACTTCCTCTCTGCAGGTCTTCTCTACAGGTCTTCTCTACAGGTCTTCCAGGGCCCCGAGAATCACAGCCGGAAACGAAAGTCGGCTGCAGCGCCCTATGATATCCATCGCCGAACCGGGCGTACCTTTACAACGAGGTTTTCTGCGATGGAAATTCAAAAGGGGTGCATAGCTTGGCGCGGATCACCTGGTGCGGGCCGTTTCGGCGCGAACGCCCCGTAACGAATCGGACGGAGGAACCCGATGAGCGAACCTGCCCTTTCCGAGGGAGCTGCCCCCCAAGACAACAAGCCCTGGGACCGCATTCGCGAGCTGGCCGATCTCGGGGGTGCCAGGGATCTCGGCGACTTCCTCGACGAGATGACACGTCCGGATCGGGTCCACACGCTCGGTCGTCTCGACGCCGACACCCGCGCGACCGTACTTTCCCTGTTGAAGCCGGAGGACGCAGCGTCCCTGCTGGGTGAGATGCCGGGAGCGCAGGTGGTCCGGACGCTGGAGGTGCTGCCGCCGGGCATCTCCGCCCAAATCCTGTCGAGTTTCCGCAGCAACGTCCGCGCGGTCCTCCTGACGCAGCTTTCGGAACCGGCCTGCGAGGCGATCCAGTCGCACTTGCCCGCGGACATGGCTGCACAGACCGAGGTCCAGCTCGGTTATGCGCCATCGACGGCAGGGCAGCTGATGCTCACCGAGTACGTGGCAGTCCCGGAAGAAGCGCGCACCGAAGAGGTGGTCAGGAACCTGCGGGAGAACGCAGAGCGCTACGCCGCCTACCTCGTCCAGTACGTCTACGTCGTGAACTCCACCGGCCAGCTCCGCGGTGTGCTGCCCCTTCGCGATCTGATGCTCGATCCGGGCTGGCGCCCGGTCGGCGAGCTGATGATCCCCGCTCCCCTCGCCGTCGCCGCCGACTCGCCTCTCGACGACCTGCGCGATGTCTTCGCCAGCCACACGTACCGAGCGATGCCGGTTGTCGAGAAGGATGGCCGGCTGGTCGGGATCCTGCTGCGCGAGGCGGTCCAGCGGGCCCGCGCCGAAGCCGCAGAGGCGGACACGCTCAAGGCCCGAGGCATCGTCGGTGGGGAGGAGCTGCGCACGATGCCGAT
>JAJDAM010000479.1 GCA_029261905.1 Deltaproteobacteria bacterium | reverse complement strand
CGACCACGGCGAAGCGTTCGGCGAGGACGGCTACTACTTTGCGCACGGCCACTCCGTCGGACTCGACCAGATTCGCGTCCCGCTACTGTGGCGCCCGTCCGCCCCCGGGCGTCCGCTCACCTGGGATCAACCTGTCAGCGCAATCGACATCGCCCCCACGCTGCTAGGCGTCGCAAACATCGAACCGCCGGACACGTTCGCCGGCACGCTGTTGCCGACCGCGGTTGCGCCCGATCCGGCCAACGCCAGCGGCTCTCGAGCAGCGCCGACACAGCGCGCGATCTACTCCGAGCATGGCCGCCGTGCCGCCGTCATCGTAGGTCGCAGCTACTTCGCGCGAGACCGCTGGGCGATCGCCCCCGACACCCGGGACCGCATGTCGCGCGGCACGCTGCCGAGCCTGCCCGCACGAACTGCAGAACTGATGCCAGAGGGTCAGCCGCCCACCTATCGATTGGAACCGACGTCGGCCAGTTCGTCCCAGGCGTCGTCGTCGCGAGACCTGCTATCCACGTTCATCGATCGAGCAAAGGGGCGCGGACCGGGCGCGACTCACGATTCCACCGACGAGGCGCAACGCGAGCGCCTTCGCGCGCTGGGTTACGGGGACTGAGCCGAATGAACGAGAATCGAATGAACGAGATGGGATGTCGAAACCGATCTCGGGCCTGCGCCATTGCGTTGGGTTCGACGCTGGGTTGGATACTCGCGGCCTTTTCAATCGGCTGCTCTCAGCCGGGACCCAGCATCATCGTCGTGACGTTTGACACACTGCGGCGTGACCACATCGGCAGCTACGGCAACACCGAGGGGATCACACCCAATCTAGACCGGATCGCGCAACACGGCCTGGTCCACACCAACGCGCACACATCGATGCCCACCACCGCGCCCGCTCACGTGTCGCTGTTCACCGGGCTCTACCCCTCGGAGCACGGAGTGCGCAGCAACGGCGACAGACTCGGTCCGAATCTCCATTCGCGGGAACTCGGCACGCTGTTGCGGCGTGCCGGATACGCGACCGCGGCCGTCGTCGGCAGCCAGTTGACCAGCGCACGAGCCACCGGGCTGCGCGGTTTCGAGGTGCACGACTCGCCGCGCGGCAAGCTTCGCCACGGCAGCGACGTGGTCTCGTCCGCAGTGGCATGGCTCGGTGTTGAATCCCGGCGACCCGTTTTCCTGTGGGTTCACCTGTACGACCCGCACGCTCCGTACGGCACACCGGACGACAAACGCGTGAGTTTCCCGGTCGACCCCGAATTCCACGGATTCGTCGACCCGGCCAACTACTCAGACCCTGCGGCGCGTCGCCATCGAGAAGCGCTGTATGCGGCCGGTGTGAAATCTGCAGATCAAGCGCTGGGCCAGTTGATCGAGGGCGTCCGCAGTGAGCTCGAACGAGAACCTCTGTGGATCTTCACGGCCGACCATGGCGAATCACTCGGCGAACACCTCGACGAGCGTGGGTTCGCCTACGGGCACGGAAAATTTCTCGATCGCGAGACGGTCGAAATCCCGCTCATCGTCGTTGGGCCTGGCGTCGAACCGGGTGACTCATCGACGACCGCGTCGATCCGAGACGTCTACAGCACAGTGCTCGCGGCCGCGGGCGTTTCAGTCGACGGGATCGAAGAGTTGTTGGACCTGAGGCGAAAGAGTGACCAGCCCCGCGTAGTGCGATTCGAGCGGCGGCAGTTCGGCTCGAGCGTGCCCGACTCGGTTCACACACATGCGTCGGGTGCCAGCGACGGATCCTCGTTCGCGATCGTCGGAGAAAATGGAGATCCGGCCGCCGAATCGGAGGTCACCAGCGGGGCACTGGTCGAAAGTGCACGCCTCGGTGTACCCGACGTCGCAGTCCCCCCGGCGACACCGAGCGAAATCGACGCCGAGACCCGCAAAGCGCTGAGCGAACTCGGGTATCTCGAGTAGTCGCTATTGCGGTCCGGACTTCGGTAGTTGGCGATTGCTCGACAGCAGTAGTGGTTGCGGGTGATCAGTCGTCGGAATAGCCGAGATCTTCGAGTGCCTCGCGCACTTCCAGGTCCGGATTCGGGGGCGACTCGGGATCACTGCCCGATGCCTGCTCGATGGCATCAGAGACCGAGCGCAGCAGTGCTTCAGGAGGGCCAGTTCCGGGTTGGCCCGCGAGTTCGAACGGGTCGGTGTCCAGCGCATAGACCTCGCCGGGTTCGTCCAGCCGACCGATCCATTTGTGAGCGCCGCGGCGCGCGAAATACTCGGGTCCGCTTCGATCGAAGGCCCTGCGCTGCCCGATGATCCACTCGCGGGGCGACGCGTCGGACTCGCCGCGCAGCCACGGGAGCAGATTTTCCCCGTCACTGACGAATGGATCAGCGATGCCTCCCAGCGCGAGCAGCGTCGGCGCGAGATCCTCGAGTTGCACGGGGCCCGCCATCCGTCGCCCGGCCACCAGGCCTGGCGCCCGAATGATCATGGGTACCCGAACCAGTTCTTCGTAGAGATTGCGACCGTGCTCCAACAACCCGTGGTCTCCGAGCCCCTCGCCGTGGTCTGCAGTCAGAACCACGGCGGTCTCCGCGAGCAACCCGAGCAACCGCAATCGCGCAATCAGCTTGCCGACCTGCGCGTCCACGTAGGCGACCTCACCCCGGTAGGCTCGGTTCAAGCGCTCGAGTTCGGCGCGATTCCGAACGCCCTTCGGAACCTGCTTGCGGTCCATGTCGATGTGGTGACTCGGCGAAATCGCATAGCCGACCGGGGGCCGGTAGGGCCGATGCGTGTCGAACAGATGAATCCACACGAAGAACGGCTCTTCCGGGTGCGAGGTGATCCACTTCATCGCGGCGGCGACAGTCGACTCGCCCCGAGACCAGAACTTCCGATCGGCGCGCCGCCAGATGTGGTTTTCCGTCGGGTCGAATTCGTAGGTTTCGAAGCCGGCCATGTACCCGAATCGCTGGTCCAACAAATAGCTCGACACGAACGCGGCAGTCTCGACACCCTTCGCGTGGAAACGCTCAGCGACTTTCGGTAGCTGCGGATCGATCCGCACCGCGTTGGCCAGCGTCTCATGGCGCCACGGGTGGGTCCCGGTCATCAACGATGCGAGTGCGGGCCCCGTCGTCGGAATCGGGGTCGCCGCCTGATCCAAGACCACTCCGTCTGCCGCCAGCCCGTCCATCGCGGGTGTAGGGATTGGCCCCCCGTAGATCCCCAGGTGGTCGGCGCGGAGCGAGTCGACGGTGATCAAGACCACGCGCTTGTACTGCTTGTACTGGATGGGGTCGTGGATGGGGTCAGAGGTGGATTTCGAACCCCTGGTTTCGGCTGCTGCTTCCCAACAGACCGCGATCGGGAACG
>JAJDAM010000478.1 GCA_029261905.1 Deltaproteobacteria bacterium | reverse complement strand
CGCGGTCCTGCAGATGATCCAGCCAGATGGTTCCCATCTCCGACAGCACGCGGGCTCTATCGGGGGGCGGCTGGGGCAGTGCGACTTCGACTTCAGCAATCTGGAGAGCGATTTCCCATTGGCCGCGGGCGGTGTGCACTTTGCGCATGCGCAGCATGGCAGGCCGACACTTCGAATCCGAAAGAAGCGCTTCGCGGTAGCACTCGAGCGCACCGTCGAGATCGTTGCATCGGTCCTGTTGTACCTGGCCCATGCGCAGTTGCAGTTGTGCGCGTTCGCTGGGCGCATCGGCAAGCGCCGCCGAATGGATCCGACACTGGTAGACCTCGATCAGCGCGTCCCACTGGGCCGCGAGATGGAGTTCTTCTTCGAGAGCCGTAAACGCCTGGCCATCGTCCGGGTTGGCGAGGAAACGCTCCCGGTGGCGGTCGAGTAGCGAAGTCAAGCAGTCTCCTGTCGTCTCAGGGGTGTCACCAGGTCGCAAGGCGTGAGGATATTCCCCTGCATCCATCGACTGTCGGGCGCCGAACCTTGAAGGAAATCGGTTGCGCTGGGTTTGCGGTTTGATTAGATTTTCCGCCGGCTTAGATGCCATTGGCGCCGCCCCGGGAGCACGCGTCCCCGGTGCGATCGACCCGCACCGGATGGGTGCACCCGCCCGCACGTCCTCGGTGCGATTCCGGATAGGTTCCCCGAGGGAAAACGGCGGATTGGACCATCATGTCGACCAGGATGTCGTCCAAGGTGTCGTCCGATCAATGGGACGGGGCGCTCCATTCACCGATTCGGGCCGTGGCTGATGTCGTCTCGAATGGCGATGAAGGTCTTTCGAGTCGACGCCTGAGGCTCCGGGTTCCCGACTTTCCCGGTTTCGCCCCGGGACAGTTCGCGATGCTGTCCCCGGGATCGCTGCCGGCCGCGCCTCGAACCGACCCGCTGTTGCCGCGACCGATGGCGATCTATCGCTCCTTCGAGATCGCTGGCGGCGCAGAAGTCGAGATCCTGTACAAGGTGACGGGACGCGGGACTGCCCTGCTGGCGGAGGCCCTGCCGGGCCAGCAGGTCTCGATCGTCGGACCGCTGGGACGGGCCTTTCCGCCTCCTGAACCGCGGGAACGAGTGCTGATCGTCGCGGGCGGTACCGGTATCGCATCCGTTTTCGATCTGGCCGCGCAGATCGACTCGTCCCACCAGCCGACGGTGCTGCTGGGTGCGCGAACCGCCGGAGACCTGATGGCGGTCGACGATTTCGAGTCGCTCGGGATCGAGGTCCAGATCGCGACCGACGATGGCAGTCGTGGAACGCACGCGCAGGTCACCGGACTGCTTTCGGAAGCGCTGGAAAGCGCAGCACCGACAAGGGTTTATACTTGCGGGCCGACTCCCATGATGCACCGCTGCGCGCAGATCTGCGCCCAGGCGCAGGTGCCGTGTGTTGCCGCGCTGGAGAATCACATGGCGTGCGGATTCGGCGTTTGTCTCGGCTGTGCGGCGCCGCTGGTGCGAGGCGGGTATGCGTTGGTTTGCCGAGACGGCCCGGCGTTCGACGCGGCCTCGATCGACTGGGAGGGTCTTCCGTGAGTTCCGCCGGTGTCGATACAACTGTTGATCTGGCCGGAATCCCGCTGCGAAACCCCGTGCTTACGGCTTCGGGGACTTTCGGCTACGGAACCGAATTCTCGCCGTTTCTGGATCTGCGTCGAATCGGTGGTTTCGTGGCCAAGAGCCTCACGCTGGAGCCGCGGATCGGAAATCCACCGCCTCGCATCGCAGAGGCCCCGTCGGCGATGCTCAACGCGATCAGCCTCGAAAACGTGGGTGTCGACGAATTCATCCGCACGAAGCTCCCCGCGATCCCCGACGGAGTGACGGTGATTGCGAGCGCGTTCGAAACCGAAATCGATCGCTACGCGGAAGTGTGTGCTCGTCTCTCCGGTGTGCCTCGAATCGCCGGCCTGGAGATCAACGCGTCGTGTCCGCACGTCAAGAGCGGAGGCATCGAATTCGGGCAGGATCCGGCCGTGCTGGCCCGGCTCGTCGCCTCGGCCCGACGTGCCACGACCGGCCCACTACTCGTGAAGCTGTCTCCCAATGTGACTCATATCGCCGAAATGGCTCGGGTTTGCGAAGGGGAGGGCGCGGATGGGGTCTCCTTGATCAACGCGGTACAGGCGCTCGAAATCGATACGAGCACCCGCCGGCCGGTACTCGCCAACGGCCTGGGGGGATTATCGGGGCCGGCCATCCGGCCGATCGCGCTGCGAATGGTGTGGCAGGCCGCGCAGGCGATTTCGATCCCCATCTGTGGAATTGGCGGCATCGGATCCGCAGAGGATGCCATCAAGTTCCTGTTGGCTGGAGCGACGGCCGTGCAGGTCGGCACGGCCAACTACCTCCACCCCGCGATTGCGGGCGAAATATCCGACGGCATGGCCGCATATGCCGAAAATCACGGCTACGCACGCCTGGCTGACCTGATTGGAGCCCTCGAGTTTCCCGCTCGCTAATTGCCGGTTGCGACATACTTCGTTATGTTACGCGGGCTTACGTGAACAGCAGTGGGTCGCATTGCACCCGAACGCGCGGTCTGATTGGGCTCTGATCGGACCATGAAGCGCGGGCGGGTATTAGGTGTCTTCGGTTGTGTGTCGTCGAAAGTGGGCTGTACGTCCGCTTTTTTTGTGTCTGGAATTCGGTATTTGCGGTTCGCTGGGCTCTGAATCAACAAGCCATGAACGAATTGCGAACGAACCACGAGAGTCGGGAATGACAGGATGTATCGAGACATCCCGGAGGAACTGCGAATTTTGATCGAACCGGTCGTAACAGACGCGGGGCTCGAGCTCGTCGACGTGTCGTTGGTGCGCGGTGGCCGCCCGTGGGATCTGCGCATCACGGTCGATACGCCAATCGGTGACGGTCGGGTACCGGTCGATCAATGTGCGCGGGTCGCTCGCGAGATCGGGACGCAGCTCGACGTCGCAGATGTGATCGAATCCGCGTACCGGCTGGAGGTCTCTTCGCCGGGACTGGATCGGGTCCTGGCACGTGAGAAAGATCTCGCGAACGCGTGCGGTTCGGAAGTACAGATCGAAACCAGAAATCCGGTCGCCGGACGGCGACGTTTTCGCGGTGCGCTGCTCTCGTTCGAGGGGGACGTCGCGACGGTCGACGTCGACGGCGTCGAATCAAAGATTCCATTCGCCGAGATTTCGAAAGCGAAGATGTTCTACGAATTCACAGCAGCAGACTTCAACGATTCCGGAAACTCTCGCGAGGCGGACAAGCACGCGACCGGCAAGCACGAGACAGACAGGCCGGCCCCAGAGAACGGGGCAGCAACGACGCGCTACGCCAAGCGCGACA
>JAJDAM010000477.1 GCA_029261905.1 Deltaproteobacteria bacterium | reverse complement strand
CTTGGTCCGGTCGAGCACCGCGATCTTCTGCACCGTCTCGGGCAGAGCGTCCAGCAATGCTTCATCGGGGAAGGGACGGAACAGACGCAACTGCACGAGCCCGACCTTCTGGCCACGCTCGCACAGCGCGTCGACGCACTCGGTCGCGGCCCCGACTCCGGACCCCATCAGCACAACGACCCGCTCGGCGTCCGGTGCGCCGATGTAATCGACGATCCCGTAGCGGCGCCCGGTGCGAGCGGCCAACGCGTCCAGGCTCTCGCTCACGAAGCCCACGACGTCGTCGTAGAACGGGTTGGCCGCCTCGCGGGCCTGGAAGAAGACGTCGGGGTTCTGCGCGCTGCCGCGCAGAACCGGACGGTCAGGAGTGAGCCGCCGTTCGCGGTGAGCCAGGATCGATGCCTCGTCGACGAGCGCCCGCAGATCATCGTCGCCGAGCAGGCGAATCTGGTTGATTTCGTGCGAAGTCCGGAAGCCGTCGAAGAAGTGCAGGAACGGAACGCGGCCACGCAGCGACACGGCGTGAGCGACGAGTGCCAGATCATGTGCTTCTTGCACAGAGCCGCTGGCCAGCATCGCGAAGCCTGTCGTGCGGGCGGCCATCACGTCGCTGTGGTCGCCGAAAATCGATAGCGCGTGCGTGGCCACGCTACGCGCCGCCACGTGAATCACACACGGCAGCAACTCGCCCGCGATCTTGAACAGATTCGGAATCATCAGCAGCAGACCCTGCGACGCCGTAAACGTGGTCGCGAGCGCGCCTTTCAGTAACGCGCCGTGAAGTGCGCCGGCCGCTCCCCCTTCGCTCTGCATCTCGATCACGTCGGGCACACTGCCCCACAGGTTCTCGCGACCGGACGCGCTCCAGGCGTCCGCGAACTCGCCCATCGGCGACGCCGGCGTGATGGGGTAGATGGCGATCACCTCCGCCAGCGAGTGCGCAATCCGGGCGGCGGCTTCGTTGCCGTCCATACAGATCCGCCTGCCAGACTCGTGCGCCACGCCGTGGACCTCCTACCGTGGATCGGTGATGCTAGGCATCCTTGCAAGGTCCGCGCCGAATCACAGTCAAATCGGATGTCGTTTCCGCGCGACTTCCGACGCGTCTCTGGAGCACACTGACCGCAGGAGTGGAGCATCCCATGACATCATCCACGCACAGACTCGCCGTCCGCGGCCCCGATCGCATCGCCACGCACAAGCGCGGCATCTGGCTGCTGAAGAATCCCGCCACGAACAAGGGCCTGGCCTTCACTCCCGAAGAGCGCGAGCAGCTCGGCCTGAGTGGCCTGCTGCCCGCAACAGTCCACACGATCGATCAGCAGGTGGAACTCGAACTCGAACACATTCGCGAAAAAGGCAGCGACCTCGAGCGTTACATCGGCCTGGCCGGGCTGCTGTATCGCAACGAAGTGCTGTTCTACCGGGTGCTGGTCGAGAACGTCGCCGAACTCATGCCCATCGTCTACACGCCAACGGTCGGCGAAGCCTGCCAACGCTTCAGCCACATCGTGCGCGACGTGCGGGGCATCTGGCTCACGCCCGAAGACGTCGACCGCATTCCGGAAAAGCTGCGCAACTACCCCTATCAGGATATCCGCCTCATCGTCGTCACCGACAACGAGCGCATTCTCGGCCTCGGTGACCAGGGCGCTGGCGGCATGGGCATCCCCGTGGGCAAACTCGCACTCTATGTCGCGGGCGCTGGCCTCCATCCCTCGAAGGTGCTGCCCATCAGCCTCGACATCGGAACGAATAATTCGACGCTGCTCGACGACCCGCTCTACATGGGACATCGCGCGCGTCGCATCACGGGCGCCGAATACGACGATTTCATCGAGGCTTTCGTCGAGGGCGTCGGCGAGGTCTTCCCGGACGCGGTGGTGCAGTGGGAGGATTTCCACAAGCGCAACGCCTTCCGCATTCTCCACAAGTACCGACATCGCCTGCGGTGTTTCAACGACGACATCCAGGGCACCGCCGGAGTGGCCGTCGCGGGCATCCTGGCCGCATTGCGGATCACGAAGCAAACCGTGGGCGAACAGCGAGTGCTGTTCATGGGTGCAGGCGAAGCCTGTACCGGCATCGCACAGCTGCTGGCCGCGGCGATGCGCGAAGCGGGAGTTCCCGCGGATCAGATCAGCGCCTCACGGCTCGCGTTCGACAGCCAGGGGCTGCTGCACGAAGGCGTACAGGTCTCCGAAGAACACAAACGCGAGTTAATGGCGAGTTCGGAACTGTTGGCGCGTTACGACTTGGAGAAGCGCGAGCACCAGACACCGGAGGAGGTCATCCGCCGATTCCAGCCGACGGTGCTGGTAGGGGCCACTGCCACCGCAGGTACCTTCACGCAGGAGATGATCGAACAGATGGCTCGCTTCGTGGAGCGCCCGATCGTGATGCCGCTTTCGAACCCGACCAGCAAGGCGGAATGCTCGGCCGGCGAGGCCATCCGCTGGAGTGGCGGGCGCGCACTGGTCGCCACCGGTAGCCCGTTCGCACCGGTCGAACACGGAGGCGAACAGCATGTGATCGGCCAGGCGAACAACGTCTTCGTCTTTCCCGGAGTCGGGCTCGGTGCCGTGCTATCGGAGATTCGGTTGATCGACGAAGCGATCTTTCTCGTGGCTGCCCAAACCCTGGCCGAAGCAGTCAGCGACGAACGCCTGAGGCAGGGCGCGCTGTATCCCGATCAGTCCGAACTGCGCAGCGTCAGCGCGGCCATCGCCGAAGCAGTGGTTCGCTACGCCAGTGAGCGGCACCTCGGCCGAATCATCGCCGACGACGAAATCGCACAACTGGTGGCGGATTCAAGCTGGTATCCGGAGTACGTCGCGGTGGTCTCGAAAGACCCGGTCCAGGACGCGTCGCCGCCGACCCAACCGTAGGTTACAGCCATGCTCGAGGAATTTGCTCCTTCACTGTATGTGGCCGATGGGCCGACGGTCTCTTTCTACGGTTTTCCGTATCCGACTCGCATGGCACTGGTGCGGCTCGACGATGGGAGTTCGTGGGTGTGGTCGCCAGTAGCGCTCACACCGGAGATCGAGCAGGCCGTACGCTCGCTCGGACCGGTCAGTCATATCGTGTCGCCCAACAAGATCCACCACCTCTTCCTCGCGGAGTGGTCCGAGCAATGGCCAGAGGCGAAGGTCCACGCCCCACCCGGGCTCGCCCGGCGAAAACCCGAGTACCACTTCGACGCGGAACTGGGCGACGAACCCGATCCTGGCTGGGCGGCCGAAATCGACCAGGCAATCTTCGGCGGCTCGTTCGCGTTGGAGGAGGTCGTGTTCTTTCATCGCGCGTCGCGCACGGCGATCCTCTGCGACCTGGTGCAGCGCCACGATCCGGCCGAGATGAGGGGTTGGAAGCGCGGGCTGATGCGGCTGGATGGACTGGTGGGCGAGCGCGGCAGCACCCCGCGCGAGTGGCGCGCGAGCTTCTTGCGCCGGGGCCTGGCGAGAGCGGCACGCGCTCGTGTGCTGGGATGGAAACCCGAGCGGCTCGTGAT
>JAJDAM010000476.1 GCA_029261905.1 Deltaproteobacteria bacterium | reverse complement strand
GGCTTTACCCCGGCCTCGTCGGCTGCCAATCGCAACAGGTGCGCGGCCAGTGGAAGAATGTCCTCGCTGCGTTCTCGCAGCGAAAGCAGTTCGATCGACTGAAACTGCAATTCACCCAGCGGCGATTGCGAAGGTGTCGTCGTCGAGGACGCGATGATCCGAGTGCGCATCGGAATCGATGTCGCATCCCCCTCGCGCTGGTAGGTTCCGTCGGATATTGCCGCGATCAACGACTTGAGCGGCAGTTCGGGAAGCTGATCGAACTCATCGATCAACAGGGTTCCGCCCCCCGCGCGGGACAGGGCACCGGTGTACTCCTCTGCGAGAAGGGGGTACACACCCGCGGTGCACCCGAAGATCTCGCGCACGATCAACGACTCATTGATCGCGCCGCAAGACACGGTGACAAACGATTCGGCGCCGCGATTGCTCCACGCGTGTATGGCGCGCGACACGTGCTCCTTGCCGCTTCCCGCGGGACCACTGATCACCACCGGAAGGTCAGCACGTGATGCAGCTGCCGCCTTCTCGACCACACGCTGGTGCGCGCGGCTTGCTCCCACGATGCGATCGCTGCGTCGGCGGCCGATTGGTCGCTCGTTGATTCCGATCTCGCTCATTCCCGTCTCCCCCCAACCCATTGCGTCCCGGTCGGTTTCACTCCACCTGCCCGTGGAGCCGCCGACATCTTGCTGCGCTGACACGGCACCGACAAATCTGCTGACAAAACTATTAGGAGTATGGGCCACTTGTCAATCAAATTGCGGGTGACATCGACCCCGAATTTCGATGCTGCCTGTTGACGCGGGCCCTGGGGTCCATGATACAGAAGGCAGCGGGGGTGATGTTGAGCGGCCGAGAACGAAATCCGGTGAAGCTGCTGACCGGGGCACTGATCGACCAGATCGCGGCTGGCGAAGTCGTCGAGCGTCCTGCGTCGGTCGTCAAGGAGCTGGTCGAGAACGCTCTGGACGCCGATTCGTCGCGAGTCCGGATTGAAGTCCGGAGAGGCGGCCAGGACTTCATCAGCGTCACCGACGACGGCATCGGTATGAGCCCACAGGACATGCGGACGGCGCTAGAGCGCCACGCGACCAGCAAGATCGCCTCGGTTGCCGATTTGAGCCGAATCGCGACCTACGGTTTTCGCGGCGAGGCACTACCGGCCATCGCCTCGGTGTCGCGCACACGGATTCGCAGCCGCCGGCGAGGGGACTCCGAAGCCTTCGAACTGCAAGTCGAAGTCGGGAAGATCACCCGGGAGCGCAGCGTGGGAGCCCCCGAGGGGACCCGTGTGGAGGTCGCGGACCTGTTTCTCGGGGTGCCGGCCCGCCGGAAGTTCCTGAAATCCGTTACGACCGAATGGGGACACATCTCGGACTGGATGGCACGGGCCGCACTGGCGCTCCCCGGTGTGCATTTCGACATCCAGCGCGACGACCGACCTGCAACGGTCTGGCCGGCTGTGAGCGACCCGCTCGAGCGGATTGCGGCGGTCGTGAGTGAAGCCGATGCTGCCGCGTTCACGCCCGTGGCACGCGAGGAGGGCAGGGTATCGGTCGAGGGTTTCGTATCCCGCCCCGAGCGTCATCGCGCCAGCGCCGCTGGGATCTACCTTTTCGTCAACCGACGACCGGTTCGAGACCGGGTGCTGCAACACGCGCTGGTCGAAGTATTTCGAGACCTGTTGCCCCGCGGCCGCTATCCGGCGGCAGTCCTGTTCTTGGATGTTCCGCCGGAGATGGTGGACGTCAACGTGCACCCGGCGAAGTGGGAAGTCCGCTTCGCGGAGCCACAAGCGATTCACGCGCTCGTCCGCCATGCCGTTCGCGAGTCGGTCAGTGCGCGACGCTGGTTGCATTCCGAGACCGGGCCGGCTGCAGCCGCCGGCGATTCCCATCAAGGTTCCCATCAAGATCGGACGCCCAGCTCGGCAGACGGCAAGGCGGCGTACGAGCCGGCGACGGGCCACCGCGCGAATGCGACCGATTGGGTGTTTGCGGACGCGCGCAATGAGCGGCGCGACCCACCGAGCCAGATCGCGTTCGAAGCGGCTGGCGCAGTGGAATGGACCGCGAGCGACGGACGCGTGCGGTTCGGCGACCTGCCGCTACTCGGCCAGCTGATGGCGACCTACCTCGTCTGTGAAACCAAGAGCCAACTGTTGTTGATCGATCAGCACGCAGCTCACGAACGCGTGCTGTACGAGCGTTTGCGCGCCGAATGGCTCGAACGCGGAGTCGAGAGCCAGGGGCTTCTGGTTCCGGAAACGCTGCGCCTCGAGCCACGTCCACTCGCCGCTTTGATCGAAAGCGGGGACGCAACCGATCGGCTCGGGTTCGACTGGGAAGATTTTGGCGATGGAACCATCGCCGTGCGGGCTGTCCCGGCGCTGCTGGCCGATCGTGACCCCGCACAGCTCGTGAGAAATCTCGCCGAAGAACTCGCGTCGGCCGGGGCGGCGGCGGATCCGCTGAGGGCGGGCTCGCGGTCTCTCGAGGCGTCTGACGCCGTGTTCGCATCGCTCGCTTGCCATAGCGCGCGCCGAAAGGGCGAGGTGCTCGACCCCCGTGAACAGCGAGCGCTGCTCGATGCATTGGACGCGATTCCGTGGGCACCCAGCTGCCCGCACGGGAGACCGGTCGCGGTTCCCATCGAGCTGGCCGAAATCGAGCGGCGCTTCGGCCGACGCTGATTCGCGCGGAATCCGAAGTCCGAGAGCCCGAGACAGGCGAACCCGGGGCAGGCCCGATAGGCTCGCGCCATCCATGTCAGTCATGTCAGTCGATGCAGAAGAATCG
>JAJDAM010000475.1 GCA_029261905.1 Deltaproteobacteria bacterium | reverse complement strand
TTCTGGTCGCGGTGGATACGGAGTGTCGTGGTTCGGCGGGTTCGTGCGACGTGGCGGAGTCCTGCACCGGTGCCGACGCGGCCTGTCCCGCGGACGTGCTGGTCGCCGTGGATACCGAATGCCGTGGTTCGGCGGGTTCGTGCGATGTGGCGGAGGTCTGCACGGGCGCGGATGTAGAGTGCCCGGCCGATATTCTGGTCGCGGTGGATACGGAGTGTCGTGGTTCGGCGGGCTCGTGTGACGTGGCAGAGGTCTGCACGGGTGCCGACGCGGCCTGTCCCGCGGACGTGCTGGTTGCCGTGGATACCGAATGCCGTGGTTCGGCGGGCTCTTGCGACGTGGCTGAAGTCTGCACGGGTGCCGATGCTGCGTGTCCCGCGGACGTTCTGGTCGCTGTGGATACCGAGTGTCGAGGTCCCGCGGGTACGTGCGACGTAGCGGAAACGTGTACGGGCGCGGATGTGGAATGCCCGGCGGACGTTTTGGTCGCGGTGGATACGGAGTGTCGTGGCTCGGCGGGTACATGTGACGTGGCAGAGGTCTGCACGGGTGCCGACGCGGCCTGTCCCGCGGACGTGCTGGTCGCTGTGGATACCGAGTGCCGTGGTTCTGCGGGTACGTGTGATGTGGCTGAGGTCTGCACGGGTGCAGATGTGGAATGCCCGGCGGACGTTCTGGTCGCCGTGGATACGGAGTGCCGTGGTTCGGCGGGCTCTTGCGACGTGGCTGAAGTATGCACGGGTGCCGACGCGGCCTGTCCCGCGGACGTTCTGGTCGCTGTGGATACCGAGTGTCGAGGACCCGCGGGTACGTGCGACGTAGCGGAAACCTGCACAGGCGCGGATGTGGAATGCCCGGCCGACATTCTGGTCGCGGTGGATACGGAGTGTCGCGGTTCTGCGGGCTCTTGCGACGTGGCTGAAGTATGCACGGGTGCCGACGCGGCCTGTCCTGCGGACGTTTTGGTCGCCGTGGATACCGAGTGTCGAGGCTCTGCAGGCACGTGCGACGTAGCGGAAGCCTGCACGGGCGCGGATGCAAGCTGCCCGGCTGATGTTTTCATTGCGGTCGACACCGAGTGTCGCGGGGCGGCCGGCGTCTGTGATGTCGCCGAGGTGTGCAGCGGCGCTGATCCGTCGTGCCCGACGGATCAACTGGCCGCAGCGGCTACGGAATGTCGTGGGGCCGCTGGCGCCTGCGATGTCGCCGAGTCGTGCACCGGTGAGGCGGTGGACTGCCCCGTCGATGCAGTGCTCGCAGCCGCTACCGAGTGTCGCGGTGCGACGGGCGTTTGTGATGTCGCCGAAGTCTGTAATGGCATGGGTAAAGCTTGCCCGACAGACCAATTCGTAGCGATGGACACCGCTTGTTCGAGCGGCGACGAGTGTCTCATGGAAGAGCTCTGCGACGGCAGCGGGACGTGCGCGGACGGTCGGCTGAGCGTCCCGGCACCCCTTTCGTGCCCGGTGACCGACAACTCGATCTATTTCAATGCGGCCGCCCAGGACGTCGTCGTGAATGGCGATCTCGTCTATGTCGCAGCTCTGAGCGAAGGGCTCCGAATCATCGATATCAGCGATCCGGACGCACCCGTCGAAGTGGGCGCGTTCGACCCGGACACCTGTCTCGACAATGCATCCCTCGTTGTCGGTGGGGTAGTCCGCCCGTTCGTGGCCGAGGACGTGGTTCTGTCCGGCTCGGCGCTGTTGATCTCTGCCGGACCGTGTGGCGTTCTTTCGCTGGACGGCGGGGTGGTGCAAATCGATACAGACGGAGACGCCCTTGGCGTGACGCGAATCGGAGACCGGTTGTACACGGCGATCTTCGATAGCGGCGTCGCCTTGCTGGACATCCCGACCGGACAGCAGATCGAAACCATCAATACCGGCAACGCGCTCGCTGGCTCGGTGGATATCGAAACCGTGGGGAACCAGGTCATGGTCGCCACGGCCGATGGATTGGCGTTCATCGAGGACGACCCACAACTCGGTCTCGGGATCGTCGGTTCCTACAGCTCCGGCAATCCGGTGGCGGGCGCGTCGCAGGACGTCGAACTCGTTTTCGACAGCCGAGATGAGCGAGCGTACCTGGCTCGTTTGATGGATGGAGTCGATGTACTCGACATCTCTAATCCGTCGTCGATCACGCTGTTGAGCAACATCCCGACGATCACCACCGGAACGTTGGAGGTGAGCGTATCGGGGATGCGGGCGGTAACGGCAGAAGGTGACGGCGGTATCGGCGTGCTGGATCTTGCCGATCCGAGCGCACCCGTATCCCTTGGGTCCTTCCCGAACGAGGGTTTTACGATGGACGTCGAAATGGATGATCGGTTCGCGTTCGTGGCGTTCGAGACGGCAATGAACAGCCAAGGTGGCCTCCGCATCGTCCAGCTCGAACGGATCGGTGTGGATCCGGTACTGGTGCCCGAGGCGGAATCGTTGATCGGCGGCCTGGTGGCACTGACTGCGCTGGGTGCGATGGTGGTGCGGAGGCGAAACACGCGGCGTTGATCGAAGTCGCAGCCGTCTGAAAAAGATCCGCTCGGTGCTTCCAACCGTTCCGAGGCGCGGTAATCTCTGCCGTGGTGGGGAACTACACGCTCCGCGATGTCGCGCGGATCACAGGCGTGTCGCGCGCGCGCCTACGATACTGGGAGCGAACGTCGCTGCTGGCATCGGATGGTGAGTTGCGCGCTGAAGCCGCTGAACTCGAGCGGTCCGGTTTCGAGTTCGGCGATCTCGTTGCGGTTCGATCCGTGTTGTCACTGCTCGATCGCGGTGTCTCGCTACGTCGGATCCGCAAATCGATCGCTGCGCTCCGCGAAAACGTTCCGGAGGTGCAGCGGCCGTTGGGATCGCTGCGCCAGTGGACTGACGGGTCGCCGCGGGTGGTGGTCAGCTACGACGGTGGACTCGTCGAGCCCAACGGGCAGTTCGTATTGGACTTCTCGGGAGATCCGCTTCGCACGCCGGTCACGCTCCGATCCGATGCCGAGACTTTTCAATCGGAGCAGTCCGCGATGGATTGGTTCGAGCAGGGTTGCAAACTCGATTCCAACCGCGCGACCTACGCCGAGGCCATCGAGGCCTACCAGACGGCTCTCGAATGCGACCCGACGTTCGCCGATGCGCACTGCAACCTGGGCTCGGTCTACTACAACCAGGATCGACTGGCGAACGCGCGGACGTGCTTCGAGCGCGCGGTCGCCTACGAACCGATGCACGTAGAAGCCAATCTGAACCTCGCCACGCTGTTCGAAGAAGAAGGTCGATTCCAGATGGCGCTTCGCCACTACAAGGTGGCGCTCGGCGCCGATTCGCTGGCCGCCGACACCCATGTCAGCCTCGCCTTGCTTTACGAGAAGATCGGTCTGCGACGAAAAGCGAGAGAATTCTGGCAGCGCTACCTCCAGCTCGAGCCGAACGGAACGTGGGGCGAGACAGCTCGCCGGCGCCTGGAGAGCTAGGAGCTCTCGGCGAGCCGTGCAACTCGGTCTCGCGAACTCAATTCGCTGCGGTCGCTCGCAACTGAATCGACTGGCGCTCGATGACTTCGTTTTCGAGCTGCAGTTCGACGCTCCATTCCCCGACGTCGCCAGGGGGGCTTTCGATCTCGAGTACTGAGCCGACGACCGCTCCAGATCGCTCGAGGGCGGGTGACTGCTGGGCGATGTTGCCGCTCGGGTCGAGCCAGCGGATCACGAATCGATCCGAGAAAGTCCGATAGCGAGAGCCCAGCTTGGCCCACCAGGCGAGGCGCACTGCATCGGTGGTGAACTCTGTTCGCGTCGATCCAAGTGGCGTATCGCTGGTGTCGGCATCGGATCCATCGGCGAAGCCGGCTTCGATCACCGGAGCGAAGGTCAATTTGAAGATCTCCCAATCGAGTCGCCGTTTGAAGTCACTGTTGTCTTTGGCCCGAAGGCTGGCCTGTTCGAATGCGTAGACGGCCCGGTGCCGCTCGCCAGCGGCTTTGAATGCCAGGCCCAATTGGTAGAAGACCTGGGCACGAGAAGGGTCGATATCCAGGGTTCGCTGGAAACTCTCGATGGCCTCGGTGTAGCGACCGCTCTCGTACAGCAGTTCTCCGATTCGAAACGGCACCCGCGGATCTCGGGTCTCACTGAAGTCGACGCTTCCGAGCAACATCAGCGCGCGATCGACCTGGCCCGACGCCGCGAATTGTTCCGCTCTCGCGAGCACCTCGGTCGTCGTGGGGTTCGATTCGGCAACGGGTTGATTCACGCGTCCTCTGCGCGTGCCGAGCAGCAACGCCAGCCGGTCCTGCGCCGCAGTCATCGCCTGCCCCAGCGCCAGATCCGGCGGATGCTGTGGACTCATGGTCTTGGCGTCCTCGCTGATCGCTGCGATTCGATCGTCCGGAAATGGGTGGGTCGCGAGATAGGGCGGAAGCGAATCGGGAAACCTCTGGCTCGAGTCGATGATCTTCTGCAGGAAAGGGGTCATCGCGTCCGGTTCATAGCCGGCTCGCGTGATCCAGATTGCGCCGAGTCGGTCGGCCTCTGCTTCGTACTCGCGGGTGAAATTGATCTTGAGCGCGGCGCTCGCACCCGCACCCGCGATGGCGGGCGTGGGGTCACCGACTGCGACGGCCGCAGCCATCCCGATCACCTGCGCTGCGAGGCCCGCTGCCTGGGTCGCGGCTTCGCGCCGCGAGAAGTGTCGCGCGTGGATGTGAGCGATTTCGTGGCCGAGAACCCCGGCCAGTTCGTCGACACTGTTGACGCGCTGCAGTGTTTCCGTGTGGATGTAGATGTAGCCGCCCGGGATTGCGAATGCATTGAGGGTCGGCGCTTTGATGACCCGGAACCGGTAGATGAAGGGTTGGGGTTCGATTTCACTGACCAGTTGCTGGCCGAGTTCGTTCAGAAAGCCGGAAACGACCGGGTCGTCGATGATCTCGACCTGCGCCTGGATCTCGCGATCGGCATCCATCCCCAGCTGGCTGAGATCGTCGTCGGTATAGCTCGGTACGACGAGGTCTTTGAGCGACGGCCGGCGTCCGTCGTCTTGGACGCAGCCGTTGAGCCCGAGGCTCGACAGAAGCGCGATGCTTGCGATGGTGACCAGCTGCCCGCGGGTCGTCAGTGTTTTACTCCCCGATTCAGTCGCTTCTGTCTTCGACACTCTGCGTGTAGGTGGCGGCGTCGAGCAGTTTTCGGAGTTCGGTTGGGTCGCTCGGCTCGATCTCCAGCATCCAGCCTTCGCCGTAACAATCTTCGTTCACGGTTTCGGGCGCGTCCTGGAGCTGGTCGTTTACCCGGACCACGGTTCCGGATAGCGGTGAGATCAGATCCGAAACGGCCTTGACCGATTCGATCACACCGAAAGCTTCGCCACGGGTGACTGTCGATCCTGCCGCGGGCAATTCGACGAAAACGATGTCGCCTAGCTGGTCCTGCGCGTAATCGGTCACGCCGACCGCGACCACTTCACCTTGATCGCGCACCCATTCGTCATCGGCCGTGTAGTCGAGATCGGCCGGGATGTTGTAATCGGTCACTTCGAATCCCTCCTCGAATCCTGCTGGCATGCTGTTCGCGTCATCCGTTCTTACCCAGGAACGGTGTTTCCACAACCAGTGCCGGAACGTGGCGCTCTCGGATGACCACATCGAAGCGGCTTCCGAGCGTGCCGTACTGGGGCGGAACGTACGCCAGTCCGATCGACTTTCCGAGAGTGGGTGAGGGCGATCCCGATGTCACCACACCCACGGTCTCGCCGGCAACGGCCACCGGGTAGTCGGCGCGCGCGATGCCGCGGCCCTCCACCACGAAGCCGACCAACTGGCGGGTCAGGGAAGTCTGGCTGGCGCGTCGAAGCGCGGTCGACCCGACGAAATCGCGGTCCTCGAGATCGACGAACTGGCCGAGGCCCGCTTCGAATGGGGTCGTGCAGTCATCGAGCTCGTGACCGTAGAGGGGGAGGGCGGCTTCGAGTCTCAACGTGTCGCGGGCTCCGAGGCCTGCGGGCACGAGGCCCAGCGGGCGGCCCTCGGCGAGGAGTGCTTCGAAGATACGGACGACGTCTTTCGCATCGACGTACAGCTCGTAGCCGCCGGCGCCCGTATATCCGGTCTTGGAAACCCTCGCGGCTCGGCCGGCGACCTCGATCGTCTCACAGCGAAACCGGCGCATCGATTCGAGGCTCGCGCTCGAGATCCCACTGAGAATTTCGGTGCTCGCCGGTCCCTGAATCGCGAGCATTCCCGTCTCGTCGCTGGCGTTTTCGACGCTGACGGTGCCGGAGTGCTCGGAAATCCACCGGTGGTCTTTTTCGACGTTGGACGCGTTGACGCAGAACATCAGCTCGTCGTCCGCAATCCGATAGCAGGTGACGTCGTCGACCACACCGCCTTCGTCGTTGCACAGCATTCCATAGCGGATTCGGCCGGTCGCGAGGTCGGCTGTTCGACGCGTGAACAGCCG
>JAJDAM010000474.1 GCA_029261905.1 Deltaproteobacteria bacterium | reverse complement strand
CCTCAAGGACGGGATCGATCTCCTGCCCGGCGAGGTCATCGATGGCACGTTCATGAGCAGGCGGGCGCTGGTCGAATTTCTGCGCGCGCAGGTCGCGGATGCAACCGAGAAAGGCGTCCTGTTCTCACTGCATCTGAAGGCCACGATGATGAAGGTCTCGGACCCGATCATCTTCGGGCACGCTGTTCGGGTTTTCTTCTCTTCCGTGTTCGAAAAACATGCCGAGACACTCGACGAACTCGGCGTCGATGTGAACAACGGCTTCGGTGACCTGTTGGAGAAGATCGGGGACTTGCCGGCTGACCAACGCGCGCCGATCGAGGCCGACATCGCGGCCGCGTACGCGAGCGGTCCCGCACTCGCGATGGTCAATTCCGACAAGGGCATCACCAACCTCCACGTTCCAAGCGACGTCATCATCGACGCTTCGATGCCGCCGATGATTCGCGACTCCGGAGGGATGTGGAACAAGGCCGGCGAACTACAGGATTGCAAGGCCGTGATTCCCGACAGCAGCTACGCCGGGCTCTACCAGGCCGTGATCGAAGACTGCCGCGAAAATGGTGCATATGATCCAGCCACGATGGGCACCGTCCCCAACGTGGGACTGATGGCACAGAAGGCCGAGGAGTACGGATCACACGACAAGACCTTCGAAATTTCGGCCGCGGGCAGCGTGCGAGTCGTGGATCTGGCTGGCAACGTTCTGCTCGAACACGCAGTGGAGCAGGGAGACATCTGGCGAGGCTGCCAGGTCAAGGACGCAGCCGTGCGCGACTGGGTCAAATTGGCGGTCACCCGTGCGCGTGCGACCGGGTCGCCGGCCGTATTCTGGTTGGACGCACAGCGCGCACACGATGCCCAGATCATTCGGAAGGTCGAGGCCTATCTGCCCGAACACGACATCCAGGGCCTCGAAATCAAGATTCTCTCGCCTGTCGAGGCGACGAAGTTCTCGTTGGCTCGGATTCGCCAAGGCGAGGATACGATCTCCGTCACCGGCAACGTGTTGCGTGACTTTCTCACGGATCTGTTCCCGATACTCGAGATCGGCACCAGCGCGAAGATGCTCTCCATCGTGCCACTGATGAACGGAGGCGGGCTGTTCGAAACCGGTGCCGGTGGGTCGGCTCCCAAACACGTCCAGCAGTTCGAATCCGAGGGGCATCTGAGGTGGGATTCGCTCGGCGAGTTCCTGGCGCTCGCGGCTTCGCTCGATCACCTCGGCGAGCGCTATGACAACGCGGGTGCGCGACTGCTCGGCGAAACTCTCGATGCCGGAACCGCCGAGCTGCTGCAGAATCGCAAGGTCCCCTCTCGAAAGGTGAACGAGCTCGACAATCGCGGCACGCACTTCTACCTGGCCTTGTACTGGGCTCAGGCGCTGGCCGAGCAGACGACCAATGGCAAGTTGGCAGCGCACTTCGCTCCAATCGCCAAAGCGCTGGCTGATTCCGAGGAAGCCATCATCGCGGAGCTGAACGCCGCCCAGGGGGCGCCTCAGGACATCGGCGGCTACTACCAGCCCGACGAGACGCTCGCGGTCGCGGCCATGCGTCCCAGCGCCACACTGAATCGGATCATCGACGGGATCTAGCCTGCAGCCAGTCGCCCGCGCTCAGCCCGCCGGACAGACCACCGAGTCCGGAAGCAGGCCATCGCACGCGAGTGCATCGAGGATGTGCTGCGCGGCCAGCTGGTGCCCCAACTCGGTCGGATGCCAAAGATCCAGAAACAACCCGGTGCGGTCAGCGGCTCGGAATGTCGGGAGCAGATCGATGGTCTCCCATCCACCGGAATCGCCGATGGCGGCCAGGCGTCGCTGCAGATTCGCATCGGCGGGGCCTTCGAGTTGGGCCGGGTACGGGAGCCCGACGACGGCCATCCGCGCGCCGATTCGCGAAGCCTGCCTGGCGATTTCGCCGTATCGCCCAGCCAGCCAACGCCACTCGACTTCATCACCGGGACGATCGCGCGGAGCAAACGCTTCGAGCCACTGCTCGCGGTCGAACTCCGATTCGGTTCGGGACGAGATCCAGTCGCACAGGCGTGACTTCGAACACCAATCACTCGATGTTTCGTCCGTGCGCCGCGTCGCCGGATTCGGAAACGCGAGAGCCGGCAGCTCGCGCAGTGCCAGCTGAGTCGATGCGTCAAAATGAAGTGTCGGGTCGTTGAGGTCGTTGATGCAGAACTGAACCAGCACCAGGTCCGGCTGGTAATCGGCACCCACATCGGCAAACAGAGCCGCTTCGTTGTACGGGTTGTAGCCGCCGACTCCGAGGTTCAAGACCTCGATTCGGGCATCGGGTGCTTGTTGCGCTGCCAGCTGCTCGAGTTTTTCTGGAAAGGCGGCTTCGGCCGCGACCCCGTAGCCGAATGCGACCGAATCGCCGAGCACCACGATGCGAAACGCGCCAGCCGGTTTGGTGCGCGGATGGAGACGCCCTCGCCAGCCGTCGGCATTGATCTGGTAGTCGACCGGAGCCGGCACTTCCAAGCGCACGTGCGCGCCCGGTCGCAGGCCGTATAGCCATTCGGTGTCGGGTCGTGCCTGGTGAAGACCGCGCAGTCCCGGCGGCCCGGACGGGCTGCCGACGATTCGCATCCCGAGTTCGACTGCGACGAGACTCAATAGCGTCGCAGCGACGACCAGCGCGAATCTCCTGCGCGCTTCTTTCGCGAGAAGGACCGACAATACAATGGATCCGTTCACAGCCACGGGCCGATCTGGCGGTCGAACGCCTGCTCTGTCGTTTCGTTGCCGATCGCGGTGATTCCCCGATCCGAGAATGGACCGGCGTCACGGGGTGTAGCCAGACCCGCGAGCAGCAGCGGAATGGCCGCGAGCAGCAGCGAGCCCACTACCACGACCAGACAGAAGTGCGCGAGGCGTCGAGATTCGAATTCACAAAGCACCAGGTACGCGGCCAGCGAAGCCAGACAAACGGCAGTGAGACTGAACAAGTCCCAATCGTACGGTCCCCAGATCGGTCGCAATACGATGCTGTAGATCAGTGTCGAAAGCGCTGCGACCGAGAGAAAGACGGCCTGTGGGGTCGCGATGAAACGCTTCGGTGACGACGCCAGCCAGAGCAGCGCAGGGATGGCTGCGGGCGCCAGCAGGAAGTACGAGTTCGCCAGATACTTGAGGTGCGGTACACCGAGCATCGTGTAGCGCGTGCCGGTTCCGGGTGTCTCGTTCCAGCCTCGAAGCCACAATTCCCGGCTGACGGTGCCGCCCCCATCGGACAGCCCGGCCGCCGACACGACCGATGACCACGCCGCGGTGAGATCTGCGGAGTTGCCGACGGCGAACATGATGGCGATGAACAATGCCATCGGAGCGATTCCGGCGACGAACGCGACCGCGAGATGTTTCACACAACCCGGTACGGAAGGTCGAGGCGTGAGGAGCAGCGGGAGGATCGCCAGGCTGGGCGCGAGAAACGCAAAAGAGAGGTGGATCCACAGACCCACTCCAAACAGGACCGCGGGCAGTGCATACCCGCAGCGTCCGCGCAGGAACGCGGCAGCCGCCCACAAGTAGGCCGCCGCAGCCGCAACGACGAGAGCGTAGACCTCGATGTGGCCTGCAAAGATTCTCAGCACACCACCGCAAAGCACGAGCGCGACAAACAGTGAACCGCGCGCGCCTTCCGGCGCGAGCGATCGGCCGAGTCCCAGAAAGCAGCCGACCGCCACCGATCCGCACCCGCACATCAAGAGCTGATAGATGCCGATCGTCTCGGTTCCCAACGCGCCCGCGAGTTTCATCGACCCCGCCAGCAGGAAGCTGGCACCGATCTCCGGGAACACGAAAGCTGATCCGGATAGTGACGAGTAGACGAGGATGGTCGAGTCGCCGTAGAACTGCCGCTCGCGAATCAGCCACAGCCCGACCGCGATCGCGATCAGCAGCGCACGGGACGCACGCCGGTGTCCGATTGCACCGACGACTCGTCGTTCGAAGGGGTCGATGGCATCGATCAGCAGCCCTCGTACCCGTGCGAACGACAGCGAAAGCAGTGCGGCCAGACACAGCCCTGCGACGACGGGCGACTGGTACTGCCAAAGGTTGAAGCCCCACATGTGGGAGAACACGGTGACCCATCCCAGCTGCACGGGAACCAGCAACACGCAGGCCGAGATTGCCGTTGCAACCGGAAGATCGGCGGGGAGCCTCAGAACCGATGCTCCACTAACCGATCAGCCTGGATCGTCCGGATTCAGTCATCGGCCCGCTCAGTCATCCGAGGCTACTAGATCCAAGATCGCATCGACGGCCGGCCACAGGTCCCGCTCGGGGATGTTCAACGCGGGAAAGAAGCGCACCACGTTGCCGGCGGTCACGTTGATCAGCACGCCGGCATCGAGTGCGCGACCCGGGATGGACGCAGCGCGCTGCGGGTCTCGCAGCACCAGCCCACACAGCAGCCCTCGTCCGCGAACCGTTTCGACCCGGTCGGGTTTCTGTTCCGCGAATTCGCGCAATCGATCCATCAATCGGGCACCCAGTGACGCCGAGCGCTCGACGAGCTTCTCTTCGGCGACGACGCCGAGCACGGCGTTGGCCGCTGCACACGCCAACGGATTGCCGCCGTATGTCGTCCCGTGATCGCCCACAGAAACCGTCTTGGCGACCGCCTCGGTGGTGATGAACGCCGCAACCGGGAAACCTCCGCCGAGTCCTTTTCCGAGAGTGACGATGTCTGCCTTTGCGCCTTCGTGTTCCAACGCCAGCATCCGACCCGTGCGCCCGATCCCGGTCTGGACCTCGTCGAGGATCAGCAGCGAGCCATTGGCGTCGCAAATTTCGCGCAACCCCTGCAGGTATCCGTCACTCGGGACGTTGACTCCGCCTTCGCCCTGCACGGGTTCGACGATGAAGGCCGCACAGTCACCGTCCATCGCGGCGCGCGCCGCGTCGAGATCGTCGAACGGAACGACGCGGCCTTCCGGTAGCAGTCCTTCGTACGGTTTGCGGTGTTTGTCCTGCCCGATTACCCGCAGCGCACCGATCGAGCGACCGTGAAACGAGTTGAGGGTTGATACGAACATGGAGCGACCGGTGGCTCGATGCGCCAGCTTCAGCGCGCCGTCGACTGCCTCGGTGCCGGAGTTGACGAGGAACGAACGCGTGAGTTCGGGAGGTGTGATTTCTGCCAGCCGATCGATCAGGTCGAGCTGCGGAAGCGTGTAGAAGATGTTCGTCGTCTGCATCAGGCGCCCGGCTTGATCGGCGATCGCCTCGGTGAGCGCCGGGTGGCAGTGTCCGATACAAGTGACGCCCCAGCCGGCCATCAGATCCACGAACTCGCGCCCGTCGACGTCGGTCACCCGTGAGGCGGTGCCCGAAACCAGCGCTACTGGATGCCGATTCACCACCGGCAAAAAATGGGCGGCTTCTCGCTCTCGCACGGTTTCGATCTTCATGGGCTTCCTCGGTGTTATTGAGAGACACAGTCGAGATTCAAGGAGACACTGTCGAAACGAGGGCGAAACAGTTGCCGGTCGTCCCGGGTATGGATGAATGGATGCCGGTGTTCACAGATAGTTGCAGATTGGAGGCCGTCCGATATGCCCGGATTCGCCCGAATCGCCGGGAGAATCTTAGAAACTCCGAAGAAGTTGGATACCCTCGACGCAGCACTGCGCGCACGCCAATCTGGCTCTGAGATCGCGGAGAATCCACATGAGCGACGTAATCCTACTGGAAGGAATCCAGATCCCGCTCCGACTCGGGGTGACGGCCGCAGAACGGCGGATTCGGCGCCCAGTCCGGCTCGATCTGGAGGTCGCCCGCGATCTGCGCGCGGCCGGGATATCGGACCGAATCGGGCAGACGATCCACTACAAGCAGATCTACGAGGTGGTCGAGGAAGTTGCGCTCAAGCAGGACCACAAGCTCGTCGAGGCGCTCGGCGATCGCATCGCGAAGGCGATCCTCGAGAGGTTCGACGTCGACGCGGTCACCGTCACGGTCCGCAAGCCGACTCCGATTTCGGGCATCCTGGAGCACTGCGGGGTACGGATCACCCGAAACCGCGACGACCTGGGCTGAGTTCGAGCCGCGACCCGGGGCCTATTGAACAATTATCGCGGAAATTGTTCAGCCTGGTCGCACCCTCGGGAGAACTGGCGCTCGATCACACGCGCTTCTAGGTTCTGTCGCTCTGTCGCGCCCGGACAACGGCCCACAACCCCACTACATCATCGATCGAAGATTGGAGACCCCCGATGGCTTCGCCGAAGCCCACCATCAACCTCGCCAGCGGCGATCCGGCCGCGATGTCCAACAACGAGCGGCTGAAGACCCAAAGTGACGGGCTGTTCTTCGTCGCGCCCGCCAAGGGTGAACCCCACACGTTCCTCGATGAGATCGAAGAACTGGACAAGGGCGAGAAGGTCACCATCTCCGGCGAAGCGAAGGAACTCTCGAAGTTCTTCGGCATTTACCGACAGCAGGCGCGCGGCGAACGCGGCAAGAAGCTCGATGACCACTTCTTCATGGTTCGAATCAAATCCCCGGGCGGTGGTGGATTCAGCAAGGAGCAGTGGATCGCGCTGGACGACGCCGCGGACGAGTTTGCAGATGGCACGCTTCGGATCACCTCGCGGCAGGGAATTCAGTACCACCATATCTATGGCCCGAAGCTCGCCCCGCTGATCCGTCACCTGAACCGCGGGTACCGAGGTGGTGCAACGCTCGGCGCCTGCGGAGACGTCAATCGAAACGTGATGGGATCGCCGATCGAAGCGCTGGATCCCGCCTGCCAGACCGGCGGATTCGATCTCGCGCAAGAACTCGCGGAGGAACTCGCCCCGCAGACCACGGCATATTTCCAGATCTTTCAATCGGACGACGAAGGTCGGAACATCCGGCCGATCAACTCGACCGAGCCCTTGTACGGCAATCACTACTTGCCGCGCAAGTTCAAGATCGGCATCGCCCACCCCGGCGACAATTCCGCCGACGTACTGACCCAGGACGTGGGCCTGGTACCGGTCTCGACCGACGGTGCGACGCCGGACGGCAGCGTTTGGGATCTGTACAGCGGTGGAGGCCTCGGGCTAACCCACAACATGCCCAAGACCGCCGCGCTGATGGGCTTGTACGTCGGGCGGATCCGTCGCGATCAGGTCATGGATGCCGTCAAGGCCATCGTTGTGCTTCAACGCGACAACGGCGAGCGCAAGGATCGCCGGCAGGCGCGCTGGAAATACACGATTCGCCGAATGGGGCTCGATGTGGTCAAGGCCGAACTGAGGGGCCGATTCGGGATCGAACTCGAAGATGCCGAGCCGACAC
>JAJDAM010000473.1 GCA_029261905.1 Deltaproteobacteria bacterium | reverse complement strand
CCCGCGAGTTCGGCGATGCGGTCGAGCATCTCGTCCCATTGTTCGGTGGACGCGATCGCCTCGATCTCGCTCGGCGGCACTTCGATCGCGAGATCCAGTTCTCGAATGTGGCCGCAATCGACGATCGTGCAGGGTCGGGGGTGCGATTCGGCTTCTCCGTGCTCGACCCCCACCAACAAGCGCGAGACGATTTCGATCGGTTTCTGCGTGGCCGACAATCCGATGCGCGCGGGACGCACCTCGCACAACGCACCCAGGCGTTCGAGCGTCAACGTCAGATGTGACCCCCGTTTATCGCGAGCCACCGCGTGTATCTCGTCGACGATCACGGTGCGCAGTCGTCGCAGGTTCTCGCGGCTCTTGTCGGCCGTGACCATCAGATACAGCGACTCGGGAGTGGTGATCAGAATGTGAGGGGGCTTGCGGACCATCGCCGCGCGCGCCGACGCGGGCGTGTCGCCGCTGCGCACGGCAATGCGAATGGGCGGTACTTCGAGCCCGAGTTCTTCGGCCACTACAGCGATCTCGCGAAGCGGGCCCTCGAGATTTTCGCCGATGTCGACCGCGAGTGCCTTGAGGGGCGATACGTAGACGACTTCGGTGGTGTTCTGAAGCTCGCCTGCTGCAGCGGCTTGATACAGCCGGTCGATGCAGACCAGAAATGCGGCAAGCGTTTTTCCGGAACCCGTCGGAGCAGCGATCAGCGTGTCGTGCCCGGCTGCGATGGCCGGCCAACCGCGTTGTTGGGGCTCGGTCGGCCCGAGTTCGAAGCGACGCTCGAACCAGGTTCGCACCGCGGGGTGGATCAAGGCTTCGGCGTTCATCGGGTCACTCGGACTCGGAGCGGGTGGGCGGGCGGGCTCGTACTCGACGCTGGAACGAGCCCAAGCCGGAGGCTAGCGAAATTCGTGATCGTCGACTCAGCACTCCTGCCAGGCAGCGACAGCATCGAATAGGAGGCGCACATGAGCCCCAGCAGGCTGCGACACGATGCGACCTGGTCGAATCGACGGCTTCTCGATGAATCGGGGAGCTAGGCCCGCCACAGCGTTGCGCCGAGCAGCCCGACCGCAATGACCACGGCCGCGATCGTCACGTTTTTCCCCAGTCGAAAACTCTCCGGTTCGAAACGGAACGTCACTGTCGTCGCGCCAGCCGGGACGATGCAACCCATGAAGTCGCCGTAGACGGGGATCACGCGACAGGCCTCGCCATCCACCCGGGCCCGCCAACCTTCGTGGTAAGTCTCGGCGACCACCAACAACTGGCGCCCTGGCGTTTCGACCTCGAAGTCGATTTCGCCCGGGCGTTCGCGTCGGATGTTCGCGCTTCCGTTGGGCCCGACGAGGGAACCGGGATCTTCGGCAACCAACGCAACCTTCTCGACATCGACAGCCGCGATGTCCGCAACCACGTCGCCACTGACGACCGCACTCGATACCAGGCGAGCGCGCGGTAGCGCGCCGTCGACGGGCTTGCCGTATGCGTGTGCAACCGACGCAACTCGCCACGATGCGATCAACGACGCATCAGCCTTGGCGCCGGGTTCTCGCAAGCGTCCCGCCGGCAGTACGCGGTTGGGAATCATCGCCGCGTAGCCGAATGACTGGCGCACTCCGCGCGTGCCCAACGCCGTATGGCCGGCATCGATTCGAAAACCATTTGGAACGTCCGCCCCCGGCAATCGTGCGATCCACGGGTCGACCTCGACCGGCGGCACTCGCCACGCATACGAAAGCCCGTAGTAGCCGAGGTCTGCGGCCGACAGGCACAGCAAGCCGATCGCGGCGACGGCGGTTCCACGTGCGGCGTACACGACCAGCAGCGTCGCGATTGCGAGCAGCAAAGGACCGAGGACGATCCAACCGGGTGTCGAGAGACCGAAATAGATCGAGTCGGGCTGTGGATTCGGCAAGACCAACACCACCAGCGTGGCCGCGATGCTGAGTAACGGAACCGAACCGAGCAACCACAGGCGCCGCGGAAGCGGTTCAGTCCCGGCCGCCACGCGTACGAGATCTGCGAATGCGATCGCCGCCGCGATGGCCGCACCCAATTGCAACAGCAGCGCATAACGACCGGGAGCGCGAAACAATCCGACGACAGGAAGGAACTCGAGGCCGCGAGCGACGACACCGATGTCGCCGAGTGCCAGCAGCAGACCGAGTGCGGCCAGCGCCAATGCAGACATCGCCAGCGGAAAGAGTCGTCCAACGTTTCGCCCACGCAACGCCAGCCACACGAGCAACGGTGGGACCGCCGCCCCCAGATAGAGCGCATTGGCCGAGGGTGGGAAGCCCACACTGCGAAACAGAAACAGGTACGGCGCAACGATCTGCGCCAGATTCAGCGGGTGGATCGCATACGACCCAGCGAACCCTTCCGGCGGCGCGGCCCGAAACGAAACCTGCAATGCGTCCCACATCGGAAGGAGTTGAATTCCCGCCAGCGCGAATCCGAGAGCGATCGACAGCGCAAGAACGCAGAGGGTCGAAACGGCCGAACGATTCCCCGCTTTCGGATCGCCGGCGGGCGACCGACCGAATACACCGCGCGAAACCAGGAACACCGTGTAGAGGCCTTCTGCGAGCAGCGACATCCACGTCACCTGGGGATGACTCAGCAGCAGCTGCGAGCCGGTCACTGCCGCAAGCGCCAGCGCGCCGAGATTCCGGTGGCGGCTGGTCGGGCCACGCGCGGCGAGATCGACCGCCCAGAGTCCCCATGGAACCTGGGACGCGATCCCGACGAAGTTGACGTGCATGTAGTGGGTAAACTGAAAAGTGCAGAACGCAAACAGCGTCGCGCCAAATGCCGACGCGCCCCGATCGAGCGGCCAGCGGCGAGCGAACAGAAAGAACCCGACGAACGCGAACACATAGTTGCGCAAGATCTCGATCGTGAACGCGGGCGCGAACGGCAGGGCTGCGTAGGTGAAGTAGTTGAGCGGGTGATAGAACGCGCCCTGACCCTCACCGTGCGCATAGAAGCCGTTGTAGGTAAACGGATACCAGAGAAAGGAATCACCGTTTGCGAGACACGAGTCGTAGAAGTGGCGAAACGGAATATGAATGGAAGCGAGATCGCCGACCGTATAGACCTCTCCGGTCAACAACGGGTACCCGAAGACGCCGATCACCGCTGTCGCGGCGGTGACTGCGAGCCTGAAGGACTGGCGCTCGAGCTGCCTCAATTGGGCCGTAGGCTCCACGGGGCCGAACGTACCGCAGGGGCAAGAGCCTGCGCCGGCATTGACCCCGCTTCTTCACGAGCGCGGCACAGCGGTCAGTCCAGACGCGCCTCGAGGGTCGGTACGGGCTCGGGCGCGACAGGGCCGACGTAGTTCGCACTGGGACGGATGATCTTGTTGTCCGAGGCCTGTTCGAGGATGTGAGCGCACCAGCCGACGACTCGACTCGACGCGAAGGTGGGACTGAACATCTCGCGGGGCAGACCGCAGAGATCCATCACGACACCCGCGTAGAATTCGACATTGGCGAAGATCGTTCGACCGGGTTTCAGCTCAGCGAGCAACTCGACGACTCGGCGCTCGACCTGCCTGGCGAAATCGACCGTCTCTCCGCCGAGCTCGGTCGCGATCTCACGCAGCATCAGCGAGCGCGGATCGTCGGTGCGATAGACGGGATGTCCGAAGCCCATGATCTTCTCTCCGGATTCGACGCGCGGTCGGATCCAGGCTTCGGTGCGATCCGGTGTACCGATCGCGTCGAGGGTATCGAGAGCACGACTCGGAGATCCCCCATGCCACGGGCCCGACAAGGCTCCGATCGCGGCCACGACGCAAGCACCGACGTTTGCGCCGGTTCCGGTGACGACTCGAGCCGTAAATGTCGAAGCGTTGAAACCGTGGTCGATGGTCGAAATCATGTAACGCTCGATTGCGCGCGCTTGCTCGGGCGAGGGCCGTTCGCCGTGGACCATGTACAGGTAGTTTTCAACGGTTCCCAGCTGCGGATCCGGTTCGATGCTGGGTTGTCCGCGCCGCAATCGGTACAACGCGGCCAGCAGGGTCGGGGTGGCGCAAGCGAGCACGAGAGCGTCGGCTTGTCGCTGCGCGGCGTCGATGTCGATCACCGGCCTCATTCCCCGCGCCGATGCGAGAAGAGAGATCGCCGATCGCAGGCCGTCGAGCGGCTCCTCGTCGCTGCTCGCACGAGCAATCGCAGGCATCATGTCGCGAATCTCGTCGGGAATGCTTCGCAGAGCCCGAACCTCGTGTCGGAAAACCTCGAGCTGCGCAGCCGTGGGTAGCGAGGCGTGGAACAGCAGGTACATGACTTCTTCGAAGCTGCATTGCTGTGCCAGATCGATTGCCGAGTACTGGCGGTAGTGGTAGAAGCCCTCGAGCCCGCGTACACAACCGATACTGGTATGG
>JAJDAM010000472.1 GCA_029261905.1 Deltaproteobacteria bacterium | reverse complement strand
AGAATCTCGATCTCGCGATCGAGATCGCGAGCATCCCCGAACACATCCGAGGCTACGACCTGGTCATGGAGCAACACCACGAAGACGCGCTCGGCAAGCAAACCGAACTGCTCGATGCGTTTCGGCGCATCGCCGGTTCCGGCTCGTTGTCGGCGTGAGTCCCGCCTCCCGCACGATTCACAAGACCTGCAACCTGTGCGAAGCCACTTGCGGCCTGCTGATCGATGTCGAAGAAAATTCGGTCACGAAAATTCGAGCCGACAAGGACGACCCGTTCAGCCGCGGCCACATCTGCCCGAAAGCCATCGCACTGAAGCAGATCCAGGAAGATCCCGATCGGCTGAAGTACCCGGTGCGACGGACCGCGAAAGGCTGGGAGCGCATCAGCTGGGAAGCCGCCTTCCGCGAGGTCGCCGAGAACCTGGTCCGAATCCAGCGCGAACACGGCGCTGATGCGGTCGCGACCTATCTCGGGAACCCGGCCGCCCACAATTTCGGGATGGTCTTCTACCTGACGCCACTGTACCGGGCACTCGCGTCGCGCAATCGCTACAGCGCGAGTTCGCTCGACCAGAACCCGGCGCATGCGGCCAGCCTGCTGCTGTTCGGCGCGACGATGCGAATTCCCGTCCCCGACATCAACCGGACCGATTTCCTGTTGATGCTGGGCGCAAACCCGGTCGTCTCGAACGGGAGCCTGATGACGGCTCCAGGTTTTCGCAAGCGCCTTGCCGAAATCCACGAGCGTGGCGGTCGGCTCGTGGTCGTCGACCCGCGACGCACCGAGACCGCGAAGCTCGCTGACTCGCATTTGTTCATCCGACCGGGTCGCGACGGGTTGTTGCTCGCGGCGTTGTTGCGGGTCGTCTTCTCGGAAAAGCTCACCCGCAAGAACCACGTCTGGAAGCTGATCGACGGCCTCGACGCTCTCGAGCGCGGCGTCGAGCGATTCGAACCCGAAGCAGTCGCCGCCAGCGTCGGGATCCCCGCCGACCAGATCCGGCAACTGGCGCGGGATTTCGCGGCCGCGCCTTCAGCGGCGTGTTACGGCCGGGTCGGCGTTTGTCTCAATCCCTTTGGAACGCTCAACGTTTGGTTGATCTGCGCGCTCAATATCGTGACCGGGAACTTCGACCGCGTCGGAGGCGCGATGTTCCCGGCACCGGCGATCGACCTCGCCGACCTCGGCGAGCAGCTCGGCGCGAAGACCGAAAATTGGAAGACCCGCGTTCGCGGAGCACCGAGCTTCAACGATGAACAACCCTCCGCATGCCTCGCAGAAGAGATGACGACGCCAGGCGAGGGCCAGATCCGCGGCCTGCTCACATTGGCGGGCAACCCGGCGCTATCAGCACCCAACGGAACCGAGATCGATCGGGGCCTGGCCGGGCTGGACTTTTTCTGCGCCGTCGACTTCTACATCAACGAGACCACCCGACACGCCAACGTCATCCTGCCACCCACCTGGTCGCTCGAACACGACAACTACGAAGTCGTCTTCCACCAGTTCGCGGTACACAACACCGCGAAGTATTCCCGCGAGGTGCTCACGCCTGCACGGGGTACCCGTCACGATTGGCAGATTCTGATCGAACTCGCACTGCGAATCTTCGAGCACAAGGAACAGCGGTCGATGGCGCGCATCGGCTTGCGCGCGTTGCGGGCCGGAAGCGCGTTCTTCGCGCCGCGACGCCTGTTGGATTGGGCGCTTCGCAACGGGCGCCACGGCGATGGCTTCCGCCCGTGGCGACGCGGCCTTCGGCTCGGTGATCTCGAATCGCAGCGCAAGGGCGTCGACCTCGGCCCGCTAGAGCCCTTCCTTTCGAACGCCGACCCGGCCCGCAACCGTCGGATCGATCTCGGCTCTCCGGTCATCGCCCAGGAACTGCGGCGACTGGCCGAAACCCTGACGAACGTGCCGACCGGCCAGAACGAACTGATGATGATCGGCCGTCGAGACCCGCGCACGAACAATTCCTGGCTGCACAATGCACCGCTCGCGGTCAAAGGTCCAAATCGCTGCACGCTGATCGTCCATCCCGACGATGCAAAGAGGCTGGGCCTCGATGACGCGAAACACGTATCGATCCGCAGTCGTATCGCGACGAGGACCGCGCAGCTCACGATTTCCGACGAGGTGATGCCCGGTGTGGTCTCACTTCCTCACGGTTGGGGTCACGGCGCAGAAGGGATGCGGATGTCGATCGCGAGCGCGCACCCTGGAATCAACTTCAACGATCTCGCCGACGATTCAGTGATCGAAGCCGTCGTCGGAAACGCCGTACTCAACGGAATCCCAGTAGTGCTGGAAGCCGTCGGTCCGGAGTAGCGACCGCCATCCACCTGGCAACCCAGCGCCAGAACCAAAACCCAATGGAGCGAACGTGATCGATCTCGAGCGGCAAGACGATGTCTTCATCCTGCGCATGAACGACGGCGAAAACCGATTCAACCCAAAATCCATCGCCGCCTGGAACGCAGCGCTCGATGAAGTCGAGAACGCGCCGGGCCCGCGCGCGCTGATCACGACCGGAACCGGGAAATTCTATTCGAACGGCCTCGATCTCGATTGGTTGATGGGCGATGGGCAAAGCGAAGCACCGGAGTTCATCGCCACGGTCCAAGCGCTGCTGGCGCGAATGCTCTGCTTCCCGGCAATCACGGTCGCAGCCATCAACGGCCATGCGTTCGCCGGAGGCGGCATGCTCGCGCTCGCCCATGACTACCGCGTCATGCGCGAAGACCGAGGCTACTTCTGTCTACCCGAGATCGACCTCGGCATGCCATTGACCGAGGGCATGACCGCATTGATCAAGAGCAAACTCCCGACCGCCACCCATCACGAGGCGATCGTGACCGGCCGCCGCTACGGCGGAGCCGACGCCGTCACCGAGCGGATCGTCCACCGCGCAACCCCGGAATCCGAAATCCTCCCGACCGCGCTCGAGATCGTCCGCCCACTCAGCCAGAAGGACCCCGCCACACTGCGCGTGCTGAAACAGGGACTCTATCCCCAGACGTTGGAAAAACTCACATCGGGGCCGTTCATTCCCGGTAGGTGACGCCCTACCCCGGCGAAGCCGGGGGGGTATTCTGCGCGGTTGCCCACCCTACACCCCACAGGGTACAGGGGCAATATCCACTGAACTTCAGCTGTGTTCTTGGCGGCGAACTCCGCTCGTGGCCCAGAAACAATTGACAACATCGAGGCACCCTGCCGCGAATCGCGAGGAATCGTAACGACGCAGTTTGCTGAGTGCTTCCGGAGTGGAAGTCCCGAATTTCGAGGTTCTTCTGGTTGTCAATTGAGGATTGCTTACGGTTCCAAAGAATTCACGACGTGGGATTGCCAGCCAGTATTGGCAATTATCCCAATGCCATGGAACCCTTCAGTTAGTGCGACTTCCAGGGCGCGTGTGTACTCGCTTTGTTCCGTGTTGCCATAATCGTGTATCGATATTTTCGCGCCGTCCATATCCGGTTGGGCGAAGATGAAAAACTCGACATGTGAATGGCCGCCCTGTAGCTCGCGCAAGCCGCGACGACGATTGGAATAAGCGCCCACGACGACCCATCGTCCGTTCGACCCGATTTCGTGACCGAGCAGCTCTTTCGAATCGCTCACGAATCCGAAGCGGGTACCAACATCATCCCCGATCGCCTTCAGCTCGACCCACCTTTCTCGGCCGACATCCGGAAGCTTCAGTATCGCTACACGAGTGGCGCAGCCAACCAGAAAAACATTGAGAATCAGGACCCCTGCCAGCGTTCTAGAATATTGCGCGCAGCCTCTACTAGTCGCCACCGATCACTCCACCGTTTGGGCGCCGACCTTGAGAGCGAATCCACCAGTGAGACCGATTCGATACGCCAAGCCCGATGGTCCGAGGGCGTGTGAAGACCAGGCATCTCGAATCAGGTGAACGTCAGCTGGCGCAGTCCGCGACGAGAAGATGCTCGCGCCATCGCGACTGAGACACTCGCATTCTTCATCATGAATTGAGGGTGGCCGAGGAATCAACGTTATCTCAGATCCAGCCCGGTACTCGTTTCGACACTCACACGGTGGTGTGGAAGTACCTCGGCAAGAGCGAGTTCGACGTCACGAATCAGTGACTTGATAAAGGGAGTGCTCAGCGGCGTTCCTCCCGCCGGACTATCAATCCATATTAGAATCGCCCGAGCTTCCTTCTTCTCGAAGACGTAGACTTTGTTCGTCGGAAAGGGCCTGCCGACCAAGAACACCGAGATCAGATTGCCGTACTCGGACTCGGTACCATTGGTCCTGCGTAGTTCTTCTAGGTTGGCAGGCGCCGATACGCCCCTATCCCATTTCCGCAATTGGACCTCGATTTCGTCCACCAAGCGAGAGGATTCCTGTGGGCTGAGCGTTGCTCGACCGCCATCAGGCGCAACTGCTGTAATTGTTGCATCGCTAGAAAGGCACCCTGAATTCAAGCGGGATACAACGAGGAGAAGTAGCAGTTGCGTTCTCGCACCGGCGCACGAAATCGGCAAGCGCATCATTGCGCTGACGATAGCGCTGCCTCGGCGCCATGCTGGATCAGGGCGCCTGCTCCGAGCACTGTGATCCCAAAGGCACGGACCGCCCGTCCATACGGATCAAGCCCGAGAAAGTCCCACTCCCCGGGTCCAACGAGCCTGCATATACACGAACCCCGATTCTCGTGCTTCAAATGTCCGCCGTAGTGACTTGGCAGTAGTACTCCGCACCCGCTGAATCGTGCTCCACACCAAACGGAGTGTACGACCGATGCACCACCCGCGCGCCGGTCTCGTCGAGCATCACCATGCCGGTGCCGAGTCGGTTGGCCAGCTCCCAGAGACCACCGTAGTTGCGCTCGAGGAAATACGGGGCGGACGACCCGTCGAAGCGATCCTGAACCAATCGAGGGAGACTGCCGTCGTAGTCGAAGGTTCGGGTTCCTGCGGCCGTCACCGTCTCGCGGCGGCCCAGGCCGTCAGCGCCAATCGGCGAGTAGCGCAGGGCGGCCGGTAGCGGACTCGCCCTGATTCGAAATGCTTCGGAAGCGGAGGCGGCCAGGGATGGCCTCCGCGGAAGTAAAGCACAGCGCTACTGGCAAAATGCTGCACTCCTGACATGCATCACGCTTGTGCGTTGTTCCGATTTCGATTCCAGGCCAGCGAGCCATGGAGCGGAGGCCATCCCTGGCCGCCTCCGCGTCATCGACCGACTGGCGAATTTCGAACCAAGACTAGTTCTATCCGGTGATCTCGAACGTCACGCCGGCGTGCTCGGCCAGGCGTGCCAGCAGCGGTTCTCCCATCGCCGAAGCCGGGGTCCAGAAACCGCCACCGACCTTCAGTGGGTCTCGGGCCAGGCACAGTGCACTCTCGACGAGCATCTTCGAAGTCGAGCCGTAACCGGGATCGCGATCTCCGGTCACACATCCGCGTAGCGTCTTGGCTGGGTCCGTCGGATGCTCGCCGCGCAATTGAATCTTGAAGTAACCGGCCTCGCGCTTCTCTTTCGACGGTCCTTCGCCGGGCGACGGAAGCCGGCCCGCCAGACTCCGCCGGATCGCGCCCACGCTCATCGCGAGCATCATCGCGGCTGTACCCGCGCTCGTTGCGGTCGCCTTGGCGAAGCCGAGTGGGCCCGAGCCCATCAAGACGGCTTCGTCGTAGCGGAAATCGCGCCCGTACGGGTAGTCGAGCAGCGCATTGGTCCTGCGAACGACCTGCGAATCGATCCCACCCATCACGAACGGCGCGACCCATTGCTCGAACCCGGCGTCATACCGGGGCCGCAGTGATCGCGAACCATCCGGCCCGCTGCGTTGGCCTTTCGGGTTCAGCGCGTACGGGTCATTGATCGCGTGAACGATCTGCGAATCGGTTTCGGCCTCCTCCATCATGTTCAGCATGCTCGCAATCGTGCCGCCACTCGCACCGCCGCTGAAGCCTTCGACGCGAAACTGAATCGCGCTGCAGCGCGCGCCGTGACGCTTCGTCATCTCCTGCTGCAGGAAGAAGGCCCCGAGATCCGACGGGATGCAGTCGAATCCGCAGGTGAACACGATGCGGGCGCCGCTCTCTCCGGCTGCGACCTGGTGGGTCTCGATCATTCGCTGCATCCAATGCGACTCGCCCGTCAAGTCGCAGTAGTGCGTGCCGTTGGCAGCGCAGGCTGCCACGAGCTCCGAGCCGTACTTCGCGTAGGGGCCGACGGTCGAGCACACGACTCGGGTCCGTTGCGCCAGTTCGGCCATGAAAGCCTCGTCGGCGCTGTCGCCCAACAGGATCGGAATCGAGCTGGTGTCGATTCCGGTCTCTGCGCCGATCTCCTTGCGAACGCTCTCGAGTTTCGCCTGGTTGCGGCCACCGAGCGCCCAGCGAACGTCACCAATTTCGGCGCTGCGGCGCGCGAGGCACTCGGCCGTGAGCTTCCCGGTAAAACCAGTCGCACCCCACACGACGATTTCGAATTCCCTTTGCTCGTCTTCCCGTTCTGTTTCAGTCATTGCGGCCCTCCCCGGCAGCAGTGGATTATGGGTCAGTTCAGGCCGCGCCGCGCGTCTGTAGCTCGACGAAACGGCGGTACGCCCCATTCAATGCCATCAGCTCCACATGTGACCCGCGCTCGATGATCTCTCCATTATCTACGAACAGAATCGTGTCCGCGGATCGCACCGTGGACAGGCGATGCGCGATCACCAGTACCGCGCGATCTCGACTCGCTTCGCGCAGCGAAGCAACCAACGCCATTTCAGTTTGCGGGTCGAGCGCCGATGTCGGTTCGTCGAGCACGAGAATCGGCGTCTCACGAACGAGCGCGCGGGCGATCGACAGCCGCTGTTTCTGCCCTACCGACAACTTCCCGCCACCACGCCCAAGCGGCGTCTGGTATCCCTCGGGAAGCCGCCGGATGAATTCGTCCGCACCGGCGATCTTTGCCGCGCGACGCACATCCGTCTCCGGTGCATCGGGGCGCCCGAGCCGGATGTTCGCTTCGACCGTATCGTCGAACAGCGAGGTCTCCTGGAAGACGAACGAGATCTGATCTCTCAGCGATTCGCGGGTGAACCGGTGCAGATCGACGCCATCGATCGATACGGATCCCTCGGACGGCTCGAGATACCCGCACAGCAGGTAGGCGAGCGTCGTCTTGCCAGCGCCCGCGGGGCCGACGAGAGCCGTCACCTCTCCTCGAGGTGCCTTCAGGCTGACGTTCCGGATCGCCTCAGTTCCGTCATCGAACCGGAACGTCACGTCGTCGACCGAGATCCCCTCGCGCAACCCTTCGAGCGCGATCGCGCCGGGCGCGTCCTGTTCCGCGGGTAGATCCATCAAGAAGAACACGCGGTGCAAACCCGCCGCCGAACCCTGCATGCGAAACCACAGTGCGCCAACCTCGATCGCTGCCCCCGCGATGATCGAAAAATAGGTAATGAACAGCACGAAGTCGCCGCGGCTGATCACTCCATCGATCACCATGTCGATCGAATACAGCACCGCGCCGCCAAAGATGTAGAAGACAGGCACCAACACCACGACGACCGAGATCAAGATCGTTCGCACCAGATGCCGGTAGGTCGAAAACGAATCCCAACTGTCGCGATCGAAACGGCCTTGCTCGCGCTCTTCGCCACCCAGGCTCTGCACGGCGAGAATATTCGTCATTCCCTCTTCGACCGTCGAAGTCGTGGTGGCGCCCGCCTTGCGGCTCTGCTCGTTCTGGCGACGGACCGCGCTGGCGAACGGAATCGTCGCCACCAGCGACAGGGGCAACAGCGCGAGCGCCGAGAACACCATTTGTGGGTGGCTCCCGAAGACGATCTGCAGAATCCAGACCGTCGCGAGAATCATCATCACCGACAGCAGCGGCGTCAGCATGATCCGAAAACAGCCGTTGGTGATCGAGGGCGTGTCGTACATCACGCGGTATACGGCATCACCGATGCGCTCATCGTCGAAAGATTTCATCGGCAGCGATTGAATTCGCTCGTACAGCTTCGAGCGGTAGTGATGATTGAGCGCCTGGGTCAGTCGAATCGTGAAGCGAAAATCGAAGTAGCCGAGGATCCCACCCGCCAGGCTGAAGCCTGCGTTCGCTTCATTCTCGGTCTGCGTGGCGGTGTCGTGTCCGCTCGAGAGATAGGCTTCGGTGTGATCGTTCTCGCGTCCCGACGTTCCGATCGCGCCGACCAACACCAGCAGTACGGCTTGTGTGCCGATCGCCCACACCGCGATCTCCACCGGCGACGCACCCTCGAGGTGGCCGAGGAGCGAGTGCACGAAAGAGGGCATCGGGGTCAGCGACTG
>JAJDAM010000471.1 GCA_029261905.1 Deltaproteobacteria bacterium | reverse complement strand
TTGGAAACTGTCATGGGGGACTCCTGTAGTCGATGAAGTGGCGAGTGGAGAGCTGGAAGCCGTTGGAACCTCGAATTCGATGGGCCCCACTCTACCAGAGCCCCGCCGCGGGGCGCCGCCAGGCGCCCCAGAGGACGGCTCAGCCCTCTTCCTCGAGTTTCTCGTACCAGCGTTGAAGCACTCCGAATGCGAGCTTTCGCTGCCCGCGCTCCGACACCAGGCCCTTTCGGTTGTAGTAGTCCTGGATACCCGGCAATACCCGGCGAGGAGATCGGAAGTCGCGCAGGATCCACGGAGAGAGTCCGCGCAGAAACGGGATCTTCTCCATCATGGCGATCTGCCCGCTGTAGACAGCCGCCTGGTGCTCCTCGGTGAAGGGTTCGGTCGACGCACCGTGGCGACCGGCGAGTGCACCCGCGCCGAGTTCACTCATGATCAGGGGTTTGTCGTACTTCGACCGCCACTGGACATTCGGAAGTGTCTCGACGTCACCGTAGTACCAGCCCAGATACTCGTTGCAGCCCATCACGTCGAGGTGTTCTCCCATCGGGTCATCGAGAACCATGTCACCCTCTTCCTGCGCCGCCATCAATGCACAGGTAACGAGACGATCGTCGTCCGTGTCGCGCACGTGTTCGGCCAACTCGCCCATGAATGACAGGCGTTCGGGCGTTCCCGGTGCCTCGTTCCCGATCGAGCACAGCACGAAGGCCGCCCGGTTGCGATCCCGTTCGAGCATGGTTCGCAGCTGGCGCTTCGCATTCTCGAGCGTGTCGGCGTTTTCCCAATCGAGATTCCAGTAGACCGGCACCTCGCCCCAAACCAGCAGACCGAGCTCATCGGCAACCCGCACCATGTTCTCGTCGTGAGTGTAGTGAGCGAGGCGTACGAAGTTGCAACCGAGATCTACCGCCCAGCCGAGCAGGACCCGAGCATCGTCTTCGCCGAACGCACGGCCTTCGCGCAGCGGTGCCTCTTCGTGAATCGCGATTCCGCGCAGAAAGATCTCTTCCCCGTTGAGCAGAATCCGGTTGCCATCGACTTCGATTCTCCGGAAACCGATCCGATCGCTCACCTCATCCTCTGCGGAGGAAAACGTGACTTCGTAGCGCTTGGGCGACTCGGGACTCCACAGCGAAGGCCTTGCCGCGACAGAGAATTCCGCGCGGCCCGCAGGATCCGTCGTCAGCTCCTCGTCGACATCGAGTTCGGGAATGCGGACGCGTACAGGGCCAGTCGCGACAGCCTCCGCGTTCGCACCATCGAGCTGAACCCAACCCGCGATCTGGCCCGCATCTCCAAGCCGCACCTGATAATCGCGGATGAACACCGTTGGAAGCTCCAACAACAATACGTCGCGGGTGATCCCTCCATAGTTCCACCAATCGGTCTGGGTGCCCGGCACTCCGTCTGCTCGGCGCGTCGCGTCGACCCCCACGATCAGCGCGTTCTCGCCATCCTGCACCTTGTCGGTGATCTCGAACGCGAATGGCGTGAAGCCGCCTTCATGCGCACCGATCTCTTTGCCGTTCAGATAGACACGGCTTTGATAGTTCGCAGCCCCGAAATGTACGAAGTCTATTCGTCCCTCGTCGAGTGATGCGTGGAAGCAGCGCTTGTACCAGACGGTCCACTCGTAGAAGAACAAACGATCGTACTGACTGATCCAATCACCGGGAACACTCAACAGATCCGACCGATCGAAGTCGTATTCGGCGAGTCCCGGTCGAAAAGGGAACTCGCGATACCAGCCAGCACTCCACGGGGATCCGTAGATACTGAGGCGACCGGCTTCGTAGGGGTCGACGATCGTGCGCCAGCGGCCGGCGAGGCTCCTGCCGCTGCGACCGAGAACATTCTGGATGTTGGGAAACAGCGAATGGGTAGGCATGTGCGCAAGATAGTGAGCGATTTTCCGACCCGCTCATTCGCGCAACGGACAGCCTGGCGGGCTACCGTCGCTGTCGACCGCACGGAGGCCCCCGATGATCGATCTGCACTACTGGCCCACCCCGAATGGAAAGAAAGTGACGATCCTGCTCGAAGAATGCGGGATGCCGTATCGCATCGTTCCTTGCGCGATCGGCCAGGGCGATCAGTTCAAGCACGAGTTTCTGGCGATCTGTCCCAACAACCGAATGCCTGCAATGGTCGACAACGAACCGGCCGGTGGCGGCGAACCGATCGCGCTGTTCGAATCCGGCGCGATCATGATGTACATCGCCGAAAAAGCCGGGCAGTTCTATCCGCAAGAGCTCGCCAAGCGCTACGAAGTGAACCAGTGGCTGATCTGGCAGATGGCGAATCAGGGTCCGAAGACCGGCGAGTGTGGACACTTCAAACGGCTCGGCGATTCGCAGGGCGATCAATCCTACGCCGTCCGGCGTTTCGAAGACGAAGTCAATCGCCTGTACGGCGTGATGAACAACCGCCTGTACGACCGTCGCTATCTCATCGGCGAGCAATACACGATCGCCGACATGATCTCCTACCCGTGGACCGTGAACTGGGAAGGCCAGGGTCAGGACATCGAGGAGTTTCCATACTTCAAGAGGTGGTTCGACGAACTGAGCGCACGCGAAGGCGTGAAGCGCGGAATGGATGTCGGGTTCGGCCAGACCCAGGACTACAGCCAGCTGTCGAAAGAGGAAATCGAGCGCGTCCGCAAGCTGCTGTACAACCAGCGCGCACGGCCGGCACCTGCGGGCGGGCTGCTCTAACCGGCTGCGGAACGAACTGCGACCTCGGGTCGATCGAGCGCCGTCAAGGCTGCAACCGATCGCGCCGATAAGGGGCGATGCTCGCTACGTGCGGAGTCCCGGTGCGCTTCGGTCTGGTTTCTGCCCTTGCTTCTGCCCTGACTGTAACGATCGCCATGATCGCACCTACGGCTGGAGCAGAGCTCTTTCGATGCGCCGATCCGGAAGGACGCCTCCGCTACACCGACAAGGCGAGCGATTGCGACATCACGCACCCGGTGCGGATCGAGCGCAATCGAAATCGGCCCTGCGATGACCCACCTGGCTGTGCGCCCCCCGCTTCGGCCACTTCCGACACTCAGTCCGTCCGCCGCGCGGATCTCGCATCGAGCTTTTTGCCTCACGGCGAACTGAGTCCAGAATGGGGCCTGGTCGACGAAGCCCCGGAGCCGATCGACCCGGAACTCAGGCGCTACGGGCTCATCGACACAGCGACACGTCACTACTCCCGATCACGGGGCCGCGTGTCGGAAATCTGCTCGGTCGAGTTGTGGCAATTCGAACGAGCAGGTTCGGCGGGGCGCGTTGCATCCAGCCTGACGATGCCGAATTGGCAGGTGCTGCGCGCGGAGTCCCTGCTGGTGCTGGCGCACGGTGTTCGCCTCGAGTTGAGCGCAGGATCCGACACGAGCCTGCAGCTGGCCTGTGCGGAACTGGGTCGATTGACGCACGAACACATCGCTCGGAAGGATCCGCTCGGGCGGCATTGACGAATGGCTCCACACCCGAAATCCTTTGGGCCTTCCACACCAACGCCACACCAACGGAACCCGAGGAAACATGCAACCGAAGCTGATCGCGCTGCTCCTTCTGCTCGCGTCGACGATTGCCGCCGGCGTAGAACCCGATCGGTTTGGCACCGGCGATGATTTCGGCGCCGGCATCACGCTGCTCGAGTCGACTCCCCTTTCGGAAGTCGTCGCCCACCCGGAGCGCTTCGATGGGACACCGGTGTTGGTTCGCGGCCGGATCACCGACGTGTGCCAGAAGAAGGGCTGCTGGACTGTCATCACAGATGGCACCGTCAGCGTCCGTGTTCGGTTCCAGGACTACGGTTTCTTCCTGCCGAAGGATTCCACCCATCGAGAAGCAATCGTCGAAGGCCTCGTGAGCACTGAGGTGATTTCAGAGAAGACCGCTCGGCACTACGCCAGCGAATCCACCACGGGCCAGGTCGATCCGAACGAAGCGCGCGGAAACCAGATGGTGGTCGGATTCACTGCAACTGGCGTGCGTCTGCTCGCCAGCAAGTAGCAACGGGCTGGCTAAACGCGAGTCAGTCGAACTCGATGTGCAGCGCTTTCAAGCTGCGCACGAACAGGCTCGGCACGTGGCCGAAATCATTGCCGGCTGCGAGGCGCAAAGATCGCGTGCGCGCCAACACGGTCTCGAGCGCCAGCCGGGTCTCGAGTCGCGCAAGCGCCGCGCCGATACAAAAGTGGATGCCAATGCCGAAACTGAGGTGAGCGCGCAAATTGGGGCGCGCCAGGTCGATCTCTTCGGGCCGTTCGAATTCGTTCTCGTCGCGGTTCGCAGACGCCCACGACAGCATCAGGCGCGTGCCCCGTGGTATCGGGACGCCTGCGATCTCGGTGTCCTTTCGCACCACGCGAAAGTGCCCGTAAAAAGGTGACTCGAGACGCAACGCTTCCTCGATGAACGGCTCGATCAGCTTCGTGTCCGCTCGCAACCGCGCCTCGAGTTCTGGCTGTTGCAACATCCGCATCAACGCACTACCGATCAAGCTCGTCGTCGTCTCGTTTCCCGCGGTGAGCAGCTGCAACAGGATCGATACCACCTCGTCGCGACTCAATGACTCGCCCGGATCCTGCGATGCCCGAATCAATTCCCCCAGCACATCATCTTTCGGCGCCCCACAGCCGGCATCGAACTGCGCTGCCAGATAGTGGATCAACTCTCCGACATCGGAGAAGTGGGTGTTCAACTGCTCGGGTGTGTTGATGCCGCTGAGCAGCGCCACGGACGCGTCGGACCAACGCTTCAGCCGAGGCGCGTCGTCCAGCGGAAGCCCGATGAGTTCCGCGATGATCGTGACGGGCAGCGGCACCGCCATTTCCGCCACCCAGTCCGCGCGGCCTCGCGACAGGAACGAATCCACCAACCTCTCGGCAAGCGCGCGCAAATGCGGTTCGATCTGCGCAACACGCCGCATCGAGAAGGCCTTGTTCGAAAGCTTTCGCTGCCGGGTGTGTTGCGGCGCATCCGCGATGGCGAGCACATCGACCGCTTGTGCGCCGCCGGTGGGAACCTCGAGAACGGTCGGGCCCTCCCCCTCTTCCCTTTCCTGCATCAGCACCGCGACCAGATTCGATGAGAAGATTTCGGGATCCAGTGCAGCCTGCCGAACATCCTGATAGCGGCTGATCACCGTGTAGACGCCGTTCGGAATGGCATACACGGGAGCCTCTCGACGCAGCGCACCGAGAAATTCCCACGGATGCTCGACGACACCGGGATCGAAGGGATCGAACTCGCTCGGATGTTTCAGGTCCGCCAACGGAGGCCTCTGCATTTCGTCAATCGCCGATCTACCGAGCGACGGTGTGAAGCGCAGCGCGACCAGCGATGAACCACACAGCCAACGCCGAGATCAAGTACAAGTGGGTCGGTTGCATCGTATGGGCCTCCCCTTCTCGTTCGCGATTGTACCGGACCCACCGAGGGTTCACGGAGAACGGCTTTCGCGACTCGATTCGACCTCGCGTATCCTTGCGGCGCACCGGTCCGCGACGCTGACTCGGAGGAGCCAGGCCTGCGGCGCGATCGATTCGGGAAGACCGCATGAAAGAAGCCATCAAGAAAATCCCGCTAGTCGGCGCGATCGCGCAAAGCCTCTATCGCAAGTGGATCAACCCGCCGAAGCCGTTCACTGGCTCGGAGCACTACTGGAATCAGAGATACGATTCCGGTGGCAACTCCGGCGATGGCTCGTACCACCAGTTGGCAGCGTTCAAGGCTGAAGTACTCAACCGCTTCATCCAACAACACGGTATCGAGACCGTCCTCGAATATGGCTGCGGAGACGGCAATCAACTGCGGCTGGCCGAGTATCCGTGCTATGTCGGATTCGACGTGAGCCAGAAGGCGGTCGACGTGTGTCGCGACGGATTCGCTGCAGACAAGACCAAGTCCTTCGAGAACATGATCGACTACACGGGCGAAACCGCTCAACTGACGCTCTCGTTGGATGTCGTGTATCACCTGGTCGAGGATTCGGTCTTCGACGAATACATGCACCGGCTGTTCGACTCAGCGGAGCGATACGTTGCGATCTACTCGTCGAACACCGACGAGAACGACCCCGAGCAGGCGCCGCACGTCAGACACCGAAAATTCTCGGATTGGATCGATACAGCCGAGCCAGATTGGGATCTACTCGAGCACATTCCCAACCGCTACCCGTTCGACGGCGCCACCGAGACCGGCTCTTTCGCCGATTTCTACATCTACAGCAGGAACTGAACTCTCTCACAGAAGAGTGTTCAGCCATCGCCGGAACCGGGCGTGCTAGTGACCCATCCGGTCGAAGCGCCCTTCCAACGTCTGGCCACCAAGGCCGTCGAAGCGATCGCCGATCACCTCGTCCAGCTGGGCCAATCGCTGCTCGGGGTGAGGGTGGGTGGTGAACAGCAACTGGACCGAACTGTCGTCCGCGGCGAGTCGGCCGATGTCCTGCAAGACGGTCGGCAATCCGAACGGATCGTATCCCGCGCGGGCCGCGAGCACGACGGCCACCCGATCGGCTTCGTACTCCGCGTTTCGGTCGAGCGAGCGGGAGAACATCTCTGCTCCGTCCCCGATCATTTCCTGGACATACTCGCTGTCGGCAAAGGGCTTCGCGAGCATCTTGCCACCCATGTCCACCAACTGGGTCTGCTGGAGAATTTCGAGGTGGTGTTTCTTCGCGACGTGAGCGATCTCGTGAGCGAGTACGCCCGCCAGCTCGCTTTCGCTTTGCAGCATCCGGTAGAGACCGTGCGTCACGAGGATGAAACCACCCGGGGCCGCGAACGCGTTGATGTCGTCTGACTCGACGACACCGAAATGCCAGGTGAGTCCGGGACGCTCGCTCTGGCTGGCAACCCAACGTCCGACCGAGCCGACATATTCCTGCAGCCGGTCGTCGTCGACGAGCGGAGCAGCACCCAGAAGGCTGCCCGTCAGCTGCCGTCCGATCGCCACCTCCTCTTCTTCTGGAATCGCCAGCGCTTCGCGTGCCGCTTCGAGAAGAATTTCTTGGGCCAGGTCCGAAACAGCGGAACCGGAATCGGTTCCAGGCTCCTTCTTCTCTACACCTACGGTCTTCTTCAGTTGTTCCCAGAGACCCGCCGCGTGGGCCGTGCTGTTGAGACACAGCAGAACGACCAACGTTGCTCCCAGTCCTCTCATGATCACGTTCATCGCGGCCACCAGACCTCCTTCTCTTTTCCGTCTGGCGGCGCTGGGAGGTACTCGAGGTTCCTGGCCACGAGGTTTCCCTCCGCGGCAAACCTCTGCGCCTGTTCCGGCGTGACCGTCAGCGATTCCAGCAGCTCGAGATCCTTCTCGTCGAACTCGGCTTCCTTCAGTTCTTCTTCACTCAGCCCGCGAATTCCCGTGGTGGCGATGACACGCCCCGTGCCGGCGCGACCCGAGGCCAGGCTCAAGAGTCCCTCCATATCGAGGTCGGCCTTCCGGGGCGCGCCGCGGCGAATGCTGAGCATGCGCACCCAACCCGTCCGCTCGGCGGTCTTCACGCGATACCAACCACCCTTCTTTTCGAGGATCTCGACTTCGTCACCGGGTTCGAGCGACCCGGTTCCGATCGCATCGCGATACGGCTCGGACCGGATATCCGCCGGCTTGAGCGCGACGCCCGTTTCCCGAGCCGATTCCTGGGCCGCTTCCTGGGCCGATCCATCCGCCGCTTGCTCGGCCGGTTGCTCTCCGTTGGCGTCTGCTTTTTCCCCAGCCACAGAGAATCCAGCCGCGAGCGATGACACCGCCAACGCAACCAGAACCACTCTCGTCATCTTCACGATCGACTCCCTTCATCGGCGCCATTCTCTGTTGTAGATGGGTCTGCCGTAGATTGGGCTGGCGCCCCTTGTCCTGCCACCAATGCGAGCTGCGCTTCTGCGAGTAACCGGTCCCAGCCAGCCTTCGCCGCGTCGCCGCCCGAAATGCGTTTCTCGTGGAATGTCCAACTCGGCGAGCCCACTTCGTCTCCCCCGATCTTCGACACGATCGCATCGAGGGACGCGGTGATGATCTCGACGTCTTCACTCACCTGGGAACGAGCCGCGTGATCCTGCACCGGAACCTCCCAGGAGACCGCCAGGGTATTCGACAGTAGCGACCACAGCCCCTTCTGCCCCGGGCTCAGCATCTCGACACTCTTGAACCGGGTCCCAGTGACTTCCAACTTGCGGCAAATCCGTTTCAATTTTTCTTCGGCGATGGGCACGCCCGGCGCCGCCACGCGGATGAGCAACAAGAAGCCGTCCATTTCTCCGTCCTGTGCGATGGAGTTCCGGAGCACATTGGTCTCCAATGCCTTCCCACTGGCGGTAGCGTAGAGTCGAGCGACGGCGAAATACGCCAGCCCGATCGCGAACGGGCCGGTCAGGTTGATGTAGGTGCTGGTGAAATTGATGCTCGCGTAGCTGACGCCGAGCAGCACGAACTCGGACATGCCAGCCAGGCTGTCCACATAGCGACGTCCCATGTCCCGATAGAACGCCACAGCCATGATCGAGATCATCAGCAGCGCGAGTATCGGGTACAACAGGCGCCCTTCCGGATAGTGGAGATAATCGCCGCGCTTCAGGTTGTCGATCGCGGTCGCCATGATTTCCACGCCCGGGTGAAGTTTGCTGACAGGCGTGGGCTTGATGTCGAACAAGCTCGGCGCCGTCGAACCGATCAGAACGATCTTGTCGGCAAACTCGTCCGCGGGTCGTTTTTTGACCTTGCGCAGCATGTCGTCGAACACGTCTGCGAAACTCACTGTCGTGTACGAGAAGGGCTTTCCACGCCAATTGAGAAGCACAGTCGGGGTGTCGGGCACCGGGTAGCCGAGTGCGCGGACAACCTGCGCAGGCAGCGACGGAATCCTCCAGCCGTAATCCTCTCGATACACCAGGTACTGACGCGCGATGCCGTCGGGATCGGGATCGATGTTGTGGATACCCAGACGTCCGCTCTCCAGTACGGACCGAAAGTGCGGCAGCACGACTGCAATGGTGGCGTCCGGCTGGGCGATGCCCGGTACCGGAGTCACGCCCGGAACCATCGACGCCCGGACCTGGCTCAGCGAGTCGCTCGATTCGTCCAGGCGCAATACGGGGAAGAACGTGTTCGTGGTTTCTGCGATTACCGCGTCGAAGTACTCGTCGCTGTCCGGGTTGTAGACATCCGGGTCGCTGAACAGGATGTCGAAGACGACCGCGCTGGGTTTCTGCTCCTCGAGATGTTCGAGGAATTCTCCCAGGACCTGCCGCGGCCAGGGCCACCGGCCGTATTCCCTCGACAAGGCGGCAAGGCTGGCCTCGTTGATATCGACAATGACGATGTCGTCGTCGGGTTTCGGAGTAAAGATCCGGTAGCGCAGCATCAGGTCGAAACCTGCATGATGCATTCTGTCGGTCAGGTGAAGGACCGAAGCATCGAGAACGACGAACAACGCGAACAGGCCCGCGAAGAAGAGATAGACCTTGTTCTTCCAGCGGCTGACGATGACCAGAAACAGCGGGGAGATCAGCCGAAGGAGCAGGTTGTAGGCGAGGATAAAGGGGTTCATCGTACCGGCGGGTGATTCTAGGTGTCGCGTCCAATAGCGTGACTCATCGGACGCATGTTCAGCGAACTCCTGGGACAGGACACTAGCTGTCGCTCAGCAATACAGCGAAAGCCCGATCCGGTCGGCGAGGATGGGTCCGGCTGTGGCGCACCCACCGGCGGCCCTCAGCGCTGGCAGTCCGGTTCAGCCTTTGCGCGAACGCCGGCAGCGCGATGCCACCGCTGCCACAGCGATCAACGCGCAGATGCGCAGTGTGCTCGCGGACGGTTCGGGAACGAGTTGGACCGAGTCGATGTCGAACTTGAAGCTTCTCGTCGACCCGCTGATGGAGAACTCCAGGCCGAGGTAGCGCACCTGATCTGGGTCGACCATTGCCGGTGGGTTCCCCAGCGGCACGTTGAAATCGTCGATGTCAAACGAAAGCGTCGAGAAGTCTGTAGCCAGCGGCATGAACGGAGTACTCATCCGCGGACCATCCGATGACACGAAGGAGTCGTCCGCGTAGAACATGCGTACCGTCGCCGCCGACGGGCTGCCCTCGTGCTGGCGAATGCTGACTCCGATCTCGTAGCAGGCGAGGCTTTGGGGCGAATCGAAGAACGCGGCCATCGGGCCCGCTCGCTGGACCCCGGCCGTCTCCAGGCTGGGGATCAATCCGTTGACGCCGATCGTCGAACCCCCGGCACGAATGGAAAACAGCGACCAGATCTTCCCCTCGCCGCCGCTCCGGATGCCCGTCGCAGCCGCCCCGCCGCCACTGACTTCAGCGACGAGTGCGCCGCCTGCGGCCTTGACCGACAGACCGTTGGCGCGCGTATCGTCAGTTTGCAGCGCGTACGACTCGAAGTTTTCTACGATTGGGCGCAGTGGGATGAACTCGGCCAGGCAGACACCGCTGCCATCGCAGGCCTCGGTGGTGCACTCGTTTCCGTCGTCACACGCGCTTCCGGCTCGAGCGAACAGCTGCGGGGAACAGCTGCCAGCCCCATCACAAAAATCTGCGACGTCACACTCGCCCGCCGACGGGTTGCACAGCGTCGTCGTCGGTTCGTGGTTCGCTAGGCAAACACCGGAGCCGTCGCAACTGTCGGCCGCGTCGCAAAGACCGCTGCTGTCATCGCCGCACGCGGTTCCCACTTCTTCGAAGGAGTCCGTCGGGCAGCTTCCCTCGCCGTCGCAGAACTCGGCCGGATCGCACTCGCCGATCGACGCGTTGCAGAGGGTCTCCGGTGAAAGGTTGTTCGCGAGACAAATGCCGGAGCCGTCGCAGCTGTCCGCCGCGTCGCACAGACCACTGCTCTCATCGCCGCACGCGGTTCCCACTTCCTCGAAGGAATCCGTCGGGCAGCTTCCCTCGCCATCGCAGAACTCGGCCGGATCGCACTCGCCGATCGACGCGTTGCAGAGCGTCTCGGGCGAAAGGTTGTTCGCGAGACAAATACCGGAGCCGTCGCAGCTGTCGGCCGCGTCGCA
>JAJDAM010000470.1 GCA_029261905.1 Deltaproteobacteria bacterium | reverse complement strand
ACGATCCCTACTCGGTCAACATCTGGGCCGTCGGTATGGGACCGGTGCTCTATGTCCATGCGGGTGCGAACCGCAGCCAGTGGGTAGAGAACATGGAGTCGAATTCCGACGTTCGCATTCGGGTGGTAGATGTTCTCTACGACCTCGCGGCGTCCCGCGTAGAGAGCCAGGACGAATTCGATCGGTTCAGTGACGCCTATGAAGCCAAATACGGCTCGCGCCCGCGGAATGAGGATGTGGCTGAAGCCTATCTTTTCCGCCTCGTGGGGCGAAGCGAGTCGTAATCCGGCGACGATTTTCGCCTACTGCGAAGCCGCCAATGCTGCTTCGCTGGCCCGCATCAGGTCTGCGACCAACGCATCCGCTTTCGCGTCGTCGATGGCGACATCGCGCAGGAACATCGCCAACACGTCCGGCGAGAGCCCTGGGGTGCGGTCCAGCAGCTTCTGCCAGGCCCTGCCGGCTTCGGCGATGCGGCCCACACGGACGAGCGCGCCGGCGTACGTCGCCCATCCGACTCTGGACCCGTTTCGCTGTACCGAGTCCGCAGCGTTGTCGAGCGCTTCGTCCCAGCGTTCGAGCATTGCGCAGGCCAGCGCGCGGTGCGCAAGCCAGTGATAGAGCAGCGGGTCGGACGGAGACAGGCGCAGCGCGGTGTCGATATTCGCCACTGCGTTGGCGTGCTGCTTCTGGTAGATCTGCGAAATTCCGAGACCCGCTCTCGCGGCGGCATTGTTCGGGTTGAGATCCAAGCTGCGTTCCCACGCGCGTTTCGCATCGAGTGTTCGTCCCATGTTTCCAAGCACCGCCGCGTAGGCGTGCTGAACACCGGGGTCGTCGGCCGCCAGACTCAGCGCGCGGTTCATCGGTTCCATTACGCTCTCGGCCTCTGGCATCGATTCCATCTGTTGCGAAACGAGCGAGCGTGCGTGCGCGAGGACCGCGTAGGCAAGTCCGTACTCGGGATCCAGCGCGATCGCTTCTTCGCAGGCGCGCGCCGCGGCGAGCACCTTCTCCTCGTCGCCGAGGTCACTTTGAATCGAATACCAAGCGCGGTTCACCAGCGCCCAAGCCCCCAGGTCACCCGGAGCGGCCCGCCGAGAGGTCTCGATCTCAGCTCTCCGAAGTGCCGGCCACAGAGCAGCAACGATCGCGTCGGTCACCTCGTCATCGACCGATAGGATGTCGGCCACGGGTCGGTCGTATCGCTCTCCCCATGCGTGTGCGCGCGTCGTCGCATCGATGAGCTGCGCGGTGACGCGAATTCGATCCCCGACGGCGCGAAGGCTGCCTTCCAGCACGTAACGCACTCCGAGATCACGCGAGACTTCCTGCACGTCTACCGCGCGCCCCTTGTAGGTGAAAGTCGTATTGCGCGCGATGACAAAAAACTGCTTCACGCGTGACAGGCCGGTGATAATGTCCTCACTGAGGCCGTCTGCCAGATATTCGTGTTCGGGATCCCCCGAAAGGTTCTGAAAGGGCATCACCGCGATCGAGGGCCGATCCGTCACCGGAACCGGAGCCGCGACAGGCGCTGAAAGAGTGCCGGCAACCTCCGAAGCGCGACGATCCGACCTCGAAAACCTTCGCCGCAGCGGAGAAGAGAGAACACCCACGATGACAATCGCGGCAGCCATGCCCGAGAGCACGGCTTCGTTTTCGGCGATCCACTCGAAGGCCCGAGAGATGAATTCCACACGGCGAGGATAGCCGTGCCTTCCGCGAGCGGGACGTCATGGCCCAGATCGCGTTGGAACCATCACCGGCCGGATTCGGTGGCCCGTGGCCTCGAGTACCCGACAGGGGCATTCGTCGGGTCTGTCAGGTGATGGCGCGCGGGTTCGCAACTGCGCACACGACGCTGTTTCCGATGGGTCCCTGTTCGTCGTAGACGCGGCACTCACCCCGGCCGACACCTTCGGCACTGCCGTGGTCACTGACTTCCCACCCGATCCACTCGCCCGCTGGGAGCCGGTGGAGGTAGAGACTGATGTCGGCGTTCACGTATTGGAGCCCTTGATCGCTGGACATCGAAAGAGGACTGGCGATGTCGGCTGCGCTGGCGACTCGAACGAATGGCGTGAGCGCTTCTCCCGCCACCAGCGCGTGGGTCTCTTTGATCCACATCCGCTTTTGTCCCGCGCCGCCGAAGTGGCTGCCCCCGATCGCTCGTGTCTCCCACATCGGTGTCCACGTACCCGTGGCCTTCATGGGCTCGAGCGCAGCGGGCAGCGGTACGTCCCAGGGATCCGGGTGCCAGACCGTTCCCGGGGGCGCGTCGCCCCTTCGCAGCTGTACCGCGTATGCGCGGCCGATCTCTCGGCCCTCACTCGTTGCTACCCCATGACACACTTGAATTCGCCGGCCCTGACGGATGCGCTCGGTCGCGATGCGCAATGGATTCATCGTTGGCATCCGAAATAGATCGACGGTCAGTCGCGCGAACAGGAAATCCTCGTCTCCGAATTCCTGCTCGAGGCAGCGCGAAAAGAGGCCGGCGACGACACGACCGTGCAGCGTGTCGTTGCCCCAGGGTCCTCGGGCTCGATCCGTCGGGACGAACTGCTCGCCGTCGAATTCGAAGAAACTCTGCTCCATGGATGCGCTCTCCCTTTGCAGCGGCTATGTGGGTGGGGCTGCGCGTGGCCCGCATTCCGCCAGCACCGGACCGCCGAACTCTAGCAAGCGGCTCGTGATGGACGGACCCCATCACGTGGACAGGGCGATGAGCCACGTCGGGTATCCGCTCGATCGAAGACGGCATTGACGTGACGCCGGTTCGCCGGAACGATTGTCTCGGTGCAGACCAGCCGGCTTTTTGACCAGGGAGTTCACTCGTGACCATTGCACAGCGGCGTGCTCAGATCGTGGGCGTCGGCGAAACCCGCTACACGAAGTGGGGCAAGATCGGAGACATCAGCGAGCACGCGCTCGCCATTCAGGCAATCAAACGAGCCGTCGAAGATGCGGGGCTCTCGATGGATGACGTCGACGGGATGTCTTCCTTTGCAGAAGATCGCAATGAGGCGATCTTTCTCGCCGCGGAACTCGGACTTCCCGAGCTGCGGTTTGCCAACATGGTGTGGATGCCGGGTGGCGGCGGTGGATGCGCTGCGGTCGGCAACGCCGCGATGGCCGTGGAAGCGGGCCAGGCGGAAGTCGTCGTGGTGTACCGTTCGTTGTGTCAGGGTCAATTCTTCCGATTCGGCCAGGGCGGCCCGCCGCCCGCGGCGCCAACGGGCGATCCTCCGCCACCGACCGTACAGGCCGCATCATCGCTGATGCTCGCATCGCTCGGCTTCACGATGCCCTATGGCATGCTGATGGCGGCCGCCGCTTATGCGCTCCCGACCCGCCGACACATGCACCTGTACGGCACAACGAGCGAGCAATTGGGAATGCTGGCAGTGACGTTTCGCGAGCACGCTTCTCGCAACCCGCGCGCGATCATGGGCGATCGACCGCTCACTCTCGAAGACCACCAGAAGTCTCCGATGATCGCAGACCCCCATCACCTGTTCGATTGTTGTCTCGAAACCGATGGTGCTTGCGCGGTCGTGGTTACCAGCGCGGAGCGAGCGCGCGACCTGGCCAAGCCCCCGGTAGCGGTTCTGGCATCGGCTCAGGGAGCACCCAGAGGCTACGCGTTCGGCCCCTTTTCGAACGCGAGCGTGTCGGACGAGATCTATGCCACCGGCGGATGCGAATCCATGGCGAAGCGCCTGTACGCACATGCCGGCCTCGGCCCAGAAGATGTCGACGTGGCGCAGATCTACGATCACTTCACGGGCTGCGTGCTGATGCAGATCGAAGATTTCGGATTCTGCGGCCGCGGCGAAGCCGGGCCGTTCATCGAAAGCGGCGCACTGGCCTGGTCAGGCGGTTCGCTGCCGACCAATACCCACGGTGGGAGTCTGTCGGAAGCCTACATCCATGGCCTCAACCACGTCGTCGAGG
>JAJDAM010000469.1 GCA_029261905.1 Deltaproteobacteria bacterium | reverse complement strand
CCGGTCAAGCGGACTGAAATCCCGCCAGGCGCTGTGTGATGATGGCTTCCGCTTCGCTCATGATTCGATCGATGAGTTCCTGGACGGTGGGAATATCGTGGATGAGCCCTGCGACCATGCCGCACGACCACGCCCCTGCATCCACGTCGCCGTCCTGCATGACCCGTGGGTAGATGCCGGCGACTTCAGGGATGATGTCTTCGAACTTCAGATCCGCGCCGAGTGCCTTCTCCTTCTCGATCAAGCGCTCGACACCGGCGTTGTTCAATACCCGTTCGGTATTGCGCAGACCACGCATGATGAGGCGCGTGTCGAGTTCGGACGCATCGACCAGTGCCTGCTTCACGTTCTGGTGTACGGGCGCCTCTTGGGTCGCGATGAATCGGGTGCCCATGTTCATACCTTCGGCACCCATGGCCAAAGACGCCACGAGGCTTCGCCCGTCCGCCATTCCGCCCGAAGACACGAACGGGATCGAGAGTTCCTCCGCCGCGCGGGGCAACAGGATGAAGTTCGTCACATCGTCTTCACCCGGGTGGCCGCCGCATTCGAAGCCGTCGACCGATACCGCGTCGCAGCCGATCCGCTCGGCCTTCAACGCGTGGCGTACGGAAGTGCATTTGTGGATGACCTTGATGTCCGCCTCTTTGAGCATCGGCAGCCACTGAGCGGGATTGTTGCCCGCGGTCTCCACCGCCTTGATGCCGCTCTCGATGATGACCTTGAACAGGCCCGGATAGTCGGGAGGAGTGAGCGCGGGCAGGAACGTCATGTTCACACCGAACGGCTTGTCGGTCATATCCCGGCATCGCGCGATTTCCTTGGCGAGTTTCTCGGGCGTGCCTTGGGTGAGCCCGGTGATGATGCCCAGGCCACCGGCGTTCGAGACGGCGGCTGCCAATTCGGCGAGGCCCACGAAATGCATGCCGCCCTGGATGATGGGATGCTCGATGCCGAAGAGTTCGGTGATTCGGGTCTTCATTTTCCGTTTCTCCTGACGTGGTAGAAGGGATCAGTGAAAGTTCATGCGCTCGAGCGTTCAGGAAGCCAGATCGACCGGGTCTTGCTTCACGATCTTTCGACAGATCGCGATACACGGAGCGAAGCTGGCCCGCTTCGCCAGTCGCTCGACGAGACCGGCAACACCGGGCCAGCGCGCCGCGTCGAGCGGGCCCGCAACGAGTTCGAGTTGCACGAGCTGACACGCGATCGAAATGTCGGCAATCGAGAGGCTCTCACCGACGAGAAAACCGCTACTTCCGATTTCGCCTTCCAGGTAGTCGAGCGGTCGGGGAAGTTTTTCGGCGTAGGTCTTTTTCGCCGTGGCGACGTCGGGCTCCTTCCCTTGAAAACGGGAAAATTGAATCGGCCGGAAGATGCCCATGCCGATCGCACCCGCCAGCTCTGAATCGCAATACTCCTCGAACCAAACCGCGCGGCCATGATCGTACGGGTCGCTGGGATACAACGCGGGCTCCGGAAACTTCCGTTCGGCATACGCGCAAATCGCGGACGAGTCCGGAATCGTCCCGAGCGGGCCTTCGCTCCCGACTTCCGTATCCCGCAACACGGGAATCCGCCGGGCCGGGCTGATTTCCTTGAACCAATCGGGCATCGGCATGATGTTCACGCTTTCGAGTTCGAACTCAGCGCCCTTTTCGCGAAGGAAGGCGTCGGCTTTTCGAACGAAGGGTGAAAGAGCGGCGCCGTAGAGGATGATGCTCATTGAGGGTCGATCTCCTGGGGTTTCGATGAAGATCCGAGCTGCGGGGTCGCCGGTCGACCGTGCGCTACTCGGGAATCTTCAGCACCCGTTTCGCGATGACGTTGAGTTGCACCTCGTTGGTGCCGCCCCAGATCGAGTCGGCCCGTGTGGTGAGCCAAGCACGCGTGCGCTCGAGCTGGGTATCTTCGAAGCCAGGGCCATCCCATCCGAGCCCCTGCGTACCGAGAGCCGTCATCGCGATGTCCTGTTCGCTCTTGATCATGTTCGCCCAGCGGTACTTGCCTAGCGATCCGATATCACGTGCGGTCTGCCCTGCACGCGCTTCCTCGCCGGCGCGACGCATCGTGAGGCTCAGTGCCTTCGCTTCGAGTTCCTGCGCGGCCAGCCTCTGTCGAATCGCAGGATCGGCCAGCATACCGTCTTGGAGGCCCACCTCACGCTTCACGATGTCGACGAGGGTCTCCTTCTGCGCGCCACTGAGGCCACCTTCGCTTCCGCCGTCGGTACTTCGCTCGTGCTGGAGCAATCGCTTTGCGACCGTCCAACCGCCGTTCACCGGCCCGATGACATCCTTGGCCTTCGCCCGCGCGCCGTCGAAGAAGACCTGCGAGAAGTCCGCACTCCCGTCGATCAATTTCAGCGGCGAAACCTCGACGCCGGGCTGGTGCATCGGAAACAGGATGAAGCTGATGCCATCGTGCTTGGAGGCTTTGGGGTCTGTGCGCACCAGGCAGAAGATCCAGTCGGCCTTGTCCGCGCCGGTGGTCCAGATCTTCTGGCCGTTGATCACGTACTCATCGCCTTCGAGGACGGCTCGCGTTTGCAGGCTCGCCAGGTCCGAACCTGCGCCCGGCTCGCTGTACCCCTGGCACCACTTGACTTCATGTCGCGAAATCGGCGGAAGGAATTCGAGCTTCTGCTCTTCGGTGCCGAATTCGAGCAGTGTCGGCCCCAACATGCTGGTTCCAAACGACGAAACCGTCGGTGCGCGAACCGCTTTGATTTCCGCCCGGAGCGCCGCCGTGTGCTTGCGGTCGAGGCCGCCGCCACCGTATTCGGTCGGCCAATCGGGTGTGATCCAACCACGCTTGGCGAGTGCCTGGATCCAGTTGCCAAGAGATTCTTTGGGAAGGTCTTTGCGATTGCCTACTCGCAGATCGGCAGGAAGAACCTCTTCGATCCAACTTCGGACTTCCAGCTTGAATGCTTCGATGGATGCCATGGGGTCGTCTCCTAATAGCCGCGCAGGCTGGCGTATCGGTTCCGGTGATAAATGGCGTCTCCGAGCGTGAATTCGGCCGCCTTGAGGCGCTTGAAGAACAGACCGATCTCCTCCTCGTCGGTCATCCCGATGCCACCGTGCATCTGGACCGCTTCACCTCCGATCAGGTTCGCGACATCCGAACATCGGGCCTTCGCGCCGCTCGCGCACTCGGCAACGTCCTCTCGCCCGTCGTCGATCGAGCTCTGCGCGTCGTACACCACCGAGCGTGCGAACTCGAGTTCGCCGAACATCTGGGCAGCGCGGTGGCGCAGGCCCTGAAACGTCCCGATCTTGACTCCGAACTGCTCTCGGGTCTTCAGGTATTCCAGCGTGCGCTCGAAGGCTTCTTCGAAACTGCCGAGCATTTCGGAACACAGGCCGATCGTCGCGCGATCGAAGACCGGATCCAGGATGTCGGCCCCGCCATCGACCTCGCCGAGCACGCGCGCGGCGTCGACCACGGCGTTGTCGAACGTGATGCGGGCGGCGTTGCGGCCGTCGACCATTTCCGTGCGCAGAGCCGAAACGCCCGGCGCATCGGCATCGATGACGAAGAGGGTAAGCCCGTCGCGATCGCCGGCGCTTCCCGCGGTTCGCGCAACCGTGACGATCTGGTCCGCCACGTGGCCATCGAGCACGAACTGCTTCTCACCGCGAATCCGGTATCCACTGCCGTCGCGCGTGGCGGCGGTCTCGACAGCATACGGTGCGAAGCGCCCGCGCTCCTGAAAAGCCAACGCGAGAATCCGGTCGCCGCTGCACACCCCGGGAAGCAGGTCTTTGCGCAACGGCTCGCTGCCGCCGAGCAAGACGGCATTGCCGCCTAGCAACACGGTCGAAATGAAAGGCTCCGGTGCTAGCACGCGCCCACACTCGGCGAGCACGACGCCCAGCTCTCCGTAACCCATCTCGGCGCCACCGACAGCTTCGGGAAACAGGATCCCGATCCAACCGAGTTCGCCCATTTCTTTCCAGAGTTCACGCGAGAATCCGACCGCGTCGCGCGTATCACGCAACGTACGCATGCGCTCGACGGGGGACTTCTCGTCACAGAAGCTCTTTGCCATGTCGCGCAGGATCAGTTGGTCTTCGGACAGAATCAGTCCCATGATTTTCGTTCCTTCGTGCTTCCGACGGTGGACGGTGAAGGGTGCTTTTCTTTTGGCATTCAGCATGCCAATATATCGACAACACCTCGATTCGCAATACGCAGCAACTGGGAACGCGCGCTCGGAGAACGCTCGTGCGGTGTCGTTCTGGCTAGACATGTTGCGTGAGAACGCGAGGACGCGTCCGATTGATCTATTCGGCCTCGGCCGCTCCACCGAAATCGAACTTCACGCCCGAGCGATGCTCGGATACCTCCCAGAGCCGCTCGGCATTCTCACGGTTCTTCGCCGCCTTGGCGCGACCAACTTTTTTGGGAGCGCCCCACATCTCGAAAAAACGACTGGGCCCGAAATAGTCATCGGCTTCGACGTCGCCCCCGGTTGCGGCGCGAAGAGTCGGTAGCGCACCGCCGATCGGCTGCATCCCCAAAAATGGATTCATGAACTGGAACAGGTTCGAGTGCTTCTGCAGGTTCGTCTGCGTCCAGCCGGGATGCGCCGCTGCCACCAGCACGTCTGCATTTTTCGCCGCCAATTTCCGAGCCAGCTCGGAAGTGAAGAGCAAGTTGGCAAGCTTGCTCTGTGCGTAAGCTGCACTGGCGCTGTAGCCGCGCGCATCGAAATCCAGATCTTCGAAGTCGATGCCTCCGAGGCGGTGGGCCGTGCTCGAGACGTTGACGATGCGCGCAGCGTCGGCCGCCAGCAGCAGATCGAGCAGCAATCCGGTCAGCGCGAAGTGGCCGATGTGATTGACACCGAACTGCAACTCGAAACCCTGCTTCGTCTTACTCGCGGGCGGAATCATCACACCCGCGTTGTTGATGAGCAGATCGAGGCGGTCGAAACGTTCGCGCACCGACGCCGCGAAGGCGCGCACCTGTTCGAGGTCCGCGAGGTCGAGCGCCATGAAATCGATTCGTGCTTCGGGCAAACCGGACCGGATCTCAGCGAGCGCCCCTTCCGCCCGCGCCTGGCTGCGGCAAGCGAGGATGACGTGTGCGCCATTGCGCGCGAGTTCGCGCGCGGTCTCGAGGCCAATCCCACTGTTGGCTCCGGTTACGATCGCGACCCGACCGCTCTGGTCGGGGATGTGGTGCTGGGTCCAGCCGTTGTTCCGTTCATTGTTCCGTTCACTGTTCATAGCCAGCTCCTTCCGGGCCAGCGCCCGATCTCGACTGAGTCTATGGGGCATCCATCAACCCCTGAATCGACAAAGCCTGGTACGTCGTATCAACCAGTTCATTGTAGTGCCCGGGCGCCGGAGATTCGTGAATCCGTCCAGCAGAATTTGGAGGCCGGTGAGCAATCGCGTAGCGACGCTGCGACGGGCTGCATAGTATTGGAAGTGCATCCGCAATCGAAGCAACACGTTGTGGCGGATCGAATCGAGAGGGCAAGGGACATGGCCGAGCTGGATTGGAAGACCTTCCATCTACCCGACGAAATCGAAAAGCAGGCGAAGTCGGGTGAGCGGTACCGAGAGTTCCTGCGTGTGCCGGCACTCAGCTGCGGCATCTATACACTCGCAGCAGGCGCCAAGGATCTTCAAGCTCCGCACGACGAAGACGAGGTGTACCTGGTCATCAGCGGAAGTGGACGCCTGCGTATCGACGGCGAGGAGCGCGAGGTCACACGCGGCTCACTGCTCTACGTCCGAGCGACCTCGGAGCATTCGTTCTTCGAGATCGAAGAGGACATCACACTATTGGTGTTCTTCGCATCCGGTAGCCAGGACTAAGAAAGGAACGGGCCCCGTCGTCGGATCAATCCGACAGCGAGGCCCGTTCGAGCTTGGCGAATGAACTCTTCGGCGCGTGCTAGGCCGAATTGCTCTCCAGGATGTGCACGCCACAGGCGGAAGCCAGGCCGATCACGTGCGCGAGGCCGACCTTTGCGCCTTCGATCTGGCGCGGGCCAGCCTCACCGCGCAGGTGATGACAGACTTCCCAGACGTTCGCGATACCGGTCGCTGCGATCGGATGCCCCTTAGACTGCAGGCCACCGGAGACATTCACCGGTGTCGTTCCGGTCCGCCAGGTTGCGCCCGACTTGAAGAAGTCGACCGCGTTTCCTTCCTCGCACAGCATCAGGTTGTCGTAGTGCACGAGTTCGGCGGTGGCGAAGCAGTCGTGCAGTTCGACGAGATCGAGATCCTTCGGCCCGACGCCTGCCGCTTCGTACGCCTGCTTGGCCGCGGCCCGCGTCAGGGTATTGACGTTCGGGAGAACCTGGCAGGCTTCTTCATAGGGATCGCTCGTGAGGATCGAGGCCGAGACCTTCACCGCTCGGCGCTGCTGCTCGAGGGACAGCGTCTTCAACTTCGTTCCACTCACGAGGACCGCTGCCGCGGCACCGTCGCAATTGGCCGAACACATCGGCCGCGTGTTCGGATACGCGATCATGATGTCGCCCATGATCTCTTCGAGCGTCATCTCCTTGGTGTAGGCCGCGAGCGGGTTGAGGGTCGAGTGCGAGTGGTTCTTCCGCGAGATTTCGGCGAACAGCTCGAAGTTTGCACCGCCATACTTGTGGCCGTACTCCATGCCGATCTGAGCGAACACACCCGGCATGATGTCGGTGCCGATGCGGCCGTCGACGGACGCGACTGCACCGTAGCGACCGGAGCGCTCCCAGGACTTGCCGTCCTTCTTGCGCGCGCCGCCCGCGAGCAGACCTGCGCCCGCGAGTTTCTCGACACCCACGGCGAGACCGAAGTCGGACTCTCCGGCCTTGATCGACATACACACGACGCGCAGAGCCGTCGCACCTGTCGCACAGGCGTTCGAGACGTTGTACGCGGGGATTCCGGTCTGGCCGCAGGCCTTCTGGATGACCTGGGCGATCGGCATCGCGCCGCCCATCAGGTTGCCGGCCGCGATGATGTTCATGTCCTTCATCGTGACGCCGCCGTCTTTGAGTGCAGCGAGGGTGGCCTCGGTGGCGAGATCGACGGTGTCGAGTTCCTTGTGCTTGCCGAACTTGGTCATTCTGATGCCGAGGATATAGACGTCTTCTGAGCCCATGATTGTTCTCCTAGATCGGTTGGATCAATTGAATGTGTGTTCGAAATCTCGAAGGTGCGAATCTTCGTCCGCACCGGCATTTCATCGTCAGGCGGCCGGCTCGAAACCGAAGTTGATCGCTTCGACTCCCTCTTCGTCCTTCCCGATCGGGAAGGTCGTGAGCTTGACGGGCATACCGACCTTCACGTGATCGGGATCGGCCGGAACGTTCACCAGGTTTGCGCGCACGCTGGTACCGTCGCAGTCGACGATCGCCGATATGTAGGGCACGTCGACGCCGGGGGCGGCGAAGGCCACGATCGTGAAGGTACGGACTTCGCCCTGGGTCGAGATGGCCGCATCCTTGAATTCGGTGCCAGAGCAGGACGCGCAGGCATTACGGCGGTCGAAGAAGCGCGCCCCACACGATGTACATTCGTTGGCGACAAGATGCGGCTTGTCGCCCAGAGCAAGGTAGTTGACGAAGGGGATTTGGTCGGACATCAAGTCTCCTGGTTACCCGGTTCCCGGATTGGGGGTCGGGGCGTTTGGGGGTTCTTCTGAGCAGCATTGGGTCGGATCGAGCCGTCTGGTGCCCCTCATCTCGTCCGCGGAAAAGCGCGAACAATGGCGCGAATAGTGTAGCGCCCGAGTTCACTTGCTCCCGGTTTGAACGGCTCCCCTCGGACCGGCGGCCTCTGGAGCTTCCCGGCACACCGACAGGCGCAACCCGGTGTGGAAAAGGCCGATTTGGTGACCGGGATCACGGAATCGGCTCTCTTGCGGCGGCAAGGTGTGTGCAAGCCTGATGACCCGTCATGGCCTCGCACTGCAGGAAGGCAGCACCATGTCGAACAACGCCGCCCGAGCCGCATCGCGCTCCGACGAACACCACCTTCTGCTGGTCCAGGATCCCATCGCGTTCGCCCCGTTTGGCGCCAAGCACCCCTCGCCCGCCGAAGACGGCTTCAATGGCCGCAAGACTGCACGCGGCGTGGTGATCGGAGCGTTGGCGGGCCTGATCACCTGGATCGCCCTCGCCGCCGGCGCCCGCGTCTTGTGGGGCTGGCTCGGCGGCTGAGCTGGGGCCGATCTCAGGGCGTCCGGTACCGACGATCGGCGCAGCGCACCGCTGCACCGCCGATCCGCGCGATGCGTGCGTCTCCAAACGGTGTACCCACACCACTGTTCACGGTGAGTGCCACCGCTAGCTGGCGCTGGGGATCGGCCCATGCGCCGGATCCGCCGAAGCCAAAGTGGCCGAAGCCGCCCGGTACCTTGGCGCGGACAGCGAAGACGCGGTGGTAGCCCATCCGCCATTTCATCGAGATCGGGATGACCCGCCCTGCGCCGCGGTTCTGCTGCTCTGTGGCCCGTCGCAGCGTTTCGTAGGAGAGCAGGCGTACACCATCGATCTCACCGCCCTGCGCGAGGCAGGCGTACATGCGCGCCAGCGAACGGGCCGTGAACATGCCATTGGCGGCGGGGATCGACGCGGCGCGGAATTCCTCCGAGTTGAAGTCGAGGTCTTCCATGCCGGGCGCCATCAGCGCCGCGATGCTCTCACTGGGGTCGTAGCGAAATCCCATTTTTGCGAGCCGTCGTTGCCAGCGCTCCGCGCCCTCGAGGATCCGCTGCGTGTTGCCCCGCCGCGCCTCGATGGGCCCCTCCATCCCGCGCGCGAGCAAGATGGCACAGCGATGCTGCTGATCCGCCGGCACGCCACAGTAGAGCCCATCGAGCCCGAGCGGCCGCGCGATCTCGCTCTCGATCAGCTCTGAGAACGGCTTGTTCCCGGCCACGCGACGCACGATCTCGCCGACGAGCCAGCCGTACGTGAGCGCGTGGTAGCCATGAGCGGTCCCCGGTGCGTGGCGCGGCTCAGCCGCTGCAATGCGTGCGGTGATGTGATCCCAATCGAGCATCTCCCGCCCGTGCTCCACCATGTCGGCAATCGCGTAGAGCCCGGCCTCGTGACACATGACCTGGCGAACGGTCACTCGCTCTTTGCCGGCCGCGGCGAACTCGGGCCAGTACTCGGCCACGGGCGTGTCGTAATCGATGAGCCCCCGATCGGCATAGATGTGCAACAGCGTCGAGGCCACGCCCTTGGTGGTGGAGAAAGAGATACTGAGGGTGTCCGCCTGCCACGGCGTCCCGCTCGCGTCGAGCGTTCCGCCCCAGATGTCGACGACTTTCTCGCCGCGGTGGTAGACGCAAGCGGCCGCTCCGCCCGGGCTCTTTTTGGGAAGGATCCGACGCAACGTGCGGGCAACGTCAGCGAAATCGGGATGGGTATTGCCGTGGAGCATGGAGGGAGGTCTCCTGCAGAAAACGTGAGGATAGTGATTCGAAGGTTGTGAGGGTATTCCGTGAAGCCCCTCCATGAAGCCTGTTGGCCACCAAGGCGCGGCTAACCCTCCGGTAACACCATCTCGATGTTCAACTGTCCCGCGAGTCCGGCGGCGCGATGCACGGCGCTCTCCTGGTACTCGGGGCTCGTGATCATCTCGAGCATCGCCTTGCGGTTGGGATACATCGCGATCGCAACGACGTCCCAGAGTTCTTCGACCATGCCCAACCGGAGCCCCGTCACCACGCCTCCAATCACAGGCTTGCCGCCGACCTTGGCGAGATGGGCCACCACTTCCGCAGCATAGATCCCGTAGGCTTTTTGACCGCTCAGTTCAGTCTCGCGCCCGTCCTCATACTCAGCCTTTTCCTTGAACTCGAGCAGGTTCACCATGTAGATCGGTCGGTCGTGACCGCCCGCCCCCAGTTCCTTGATCTGCTCCGGCGTCGGGACGACTGCGTTTTCTACGATCATGGTTTTTCGATTCTCCCTTTATTCTCAACTGCATTCTCGATCGACCGGCTCGTTGGTCGAATTTCGGCCAATCGACTGGTTGGCTGTCGCGTGTATGCTGAAACGCTACTTCATACACCTTCGTTCGACCCGCAGGAGCCCGTATGTTCCCTGGCAGCTACGTCCTCCACGGCGACGACAGCTCTTTTTTCACCCGCAAAGTAGAGGCAGTGCTCCGGCACAAGCGGATCCCCTATCGCACGGTAACCCGGTCGCTTGGGGCGAACGCCATTGCGAAGCGCGCCGGTAGCCATGCCATCCCTGCACTGCACACACCGGAAGACTGGGTGCTGCGCGACTCCACCCCCATCGCACTGCTGCTCGAGCAGCGCTTCCCCGAACGACCCTTGCTCCCGCCGACGCCCGTACAGCGCATCGCGTGTCGATTGATCGAAGATTGGGTAGACGAGTGGTTCACGCGGGCGGCCATGTACACGCGTTGGGAGATCCCTGGAACGCCCGAACTGCTGGCCGAACGCTCCCTCGCAAAGGGCATCCTCGGCCGTCCGCTCGACGAACTCGACGAGGTCGAGCGCGCCGCCGTCGCCACGAGTGCGCGTCCGCTGGGCGCCGTTCTCTATGAATTCATCGGCCGGGGCGCCGGCGAGCATGTCGCCTCGACCCGCGAGACCGGCCGCGACATTCCTGTTTGGTTCGAAGCCTTCCTCGTGAACCTCGACCGCCACCTCGAAGAGCACGACTTTCTACTCGGCGGCGCTCCGTGCCTGGCCGACTTCGCGTTCGCCGGCGGCGCGGTCGCACACTTCTTGAACGACCCCTGGCCGAAGGATCTCATCGCGAAGGTCGCGCCGTCGGTGGCCCGCTACGTGGAGCGCTGCTGGGAAACCCCCGCGAACCTGAGCGAATGGGTCGCCAACGATTCGATCCCGGAGACCTGGTCGCCTTTCTGGTCCGAGATGGCGCGCGGCTTCGTACCGTATTTGGAGGGCAACCGGCGCTCGCTGTCGTCCGGCGAGGCGTGGGTGCCGCTCGACCTCGGCTACGGCCCGACCCGCATGCTGGCCGTGCCGTACCGCGAGCAAAGTCGCATGGACGTGCGGGACGAGATCCTGCGCCTCGATACCGAGCAGAGCAACAGGCTGCGCGAAGCAATCCCGGGCGAAGTGCTCGACGCCTATCTGCTACCCGGAGTACTGGATCTGGAACACGCATCGGGCGCCGGCGTCTTCCCACCGCAATCTCTCGGCCAAAAACTTCGCTTCCGAATCGCGGCGCTGCGCGCGTTCGTAGGGCTGCGCCTGCGGCTCCGCGGGCGAAGCTGACTTTCACTCGGGCCCGACGGGTCTGGCACAACCGCGAGAATCCCGTACGTTGCGGCGCGCTCCGTCGGTCGCCTACCGATGGTCTGGGGGGAGTCATGCGGGCGGCGAAGAAACGCAGAGGTCTGCCGACGCTGCGGCGTTGGCAGGTCGAAGCGCTGGCGAAGTTCGAAGCGAAGCCCGACCCCGACTTCCTGGCCGTCGCAACTCCGGGCGCCGGCAAAACGACGTTTGCACTGATGGCCGCGCGACGGACGCTGATCGCAAGGCGCGCTTCGCGCATCGTAGTGATCGTCCCCACCGCCCACTTGAAGATCCAATGGGCAGACGCAGCCGAGGGCTTCGGGTTGCGTCTAGAACCCCAGTGGCGCTCGCGGGAGAAATTGCCCCAGGACATGCACGGGGTGGTGGTCACCTATCAACAGGCCGCAGCCGCACCGCACGCCATCGCTCGCATCGGCCAGCGCGCCATCGGCATCCTCGACGAGGTGCATCACGCAGCCGAGAGCCGCGCCTGGGGAGATGCGATTCAGCACGGATTGAGCGCGGCCAGCCGGCGTCTGTCGATTTCTGGAACGCCGTTTCGTTCCGATGACTCTCCCATTCCATTCATCAATTACTCCGGCGACGAAGCCCAGCCGGACTACGAGTACGGTTATGGCGAGGCACTCGACGATCACGAGGTCGTCCGTCCGGTGTTCTTTCCCCGGGTGAACGGGCTGATGGAATGGCGGGGCGCCGATGGCGAGAGCTACACCGCGCGCTTCGACGATCCACTGGGCGAGGGCAGCCTCGCGAGCCAGCGGCTGCGGACGGCGCTGTCGCTGGAAGGCGAGTGGCTTCCGGACACCCTTCAGCGCGCCCATACGCGGTTGGAGAAACTCCGCACGGAAGACGGCGATGCTGCGGGCCTGGTCATCGCCATGACTCAGGATCACGCGCGCGGAATCGTTCGGATCCTCAAGGAGCAATGCGGGGTCAATGCCGTCATCGCGACCTCCGACGACCCCGATTCCACCCGGCGGATCAGCGAATTCCGAGACGCTTCGGATCCATGGCTCGTGGCCGTTCGCATGGTCTCGGAGGGAGTCGACCTCCCACGGCTCCGCGTGGGCGTCTACGCAACCACGACGATCACGGATCTCTTCTTCCGTCAAGCCGTGGGGCGTCTGGTGCGCTGGGTCCAGGGCAAAGGCGGACGGCAGAGCGCTTACATGTTCATCCCCGACGACGCACGCATCCGCGAGTATGCCCTCGATATCAAGCGCACGCGGCGCCACAAGCTGGGCGAGGCGGAGGAAAAAGACCAGGGCCTGGAAGAATGCGAGGAAGAAGAACGCGAACAACTCGATCTTTTCCAGGCGATCTCGGCGCGCGCTCTACCGGGGGAAGCGGCCCTGCTCGACCTCGAATCCGTCTGGGATACCGAGGAGGAAGTGGATGCCGAGGAGAACGCCCACGCCGAAGCGGTCGAGGCCGAGCCGATGGAGGAGGTCCCGCTTCCGTCGCTCGAGAGCGAAGAAGAACTTGCCGGTGGCGCCGGTCCCACACTGGACATCGACGAAGACCAACCTACGGGCAAGACGGCGCGCGAACAGCGCAAGGAGTTGCGCACGCAGAACAAACACAAAGCGGAGTTATTGGCGCGTCTTTCGGGCCTGGGGCATGCGAAGGTGAATCATCGCCTGAACCAGGAAGTGGGAATCCGTAAGATCGGCGAAGCCACCGAGCGCGAGCTCGAAGCCCGCGCGATCGCGGCGGACCGCTGGATCGACCGCCTCAGCCCGACACGACGCTGAACACCGTCGGTGCGAGGTCGGTCTTGCAGGACCCGAGCCGGGAGCTTCGATCCATTGTTCGGCGATCCATTGTTCGGCCATCCGTTGTTCGAGCATGCTTTGGTCGCCATCATGCGTCCCGAGCGCTACGTGTTCGGGCGCACCACCGATGCGCTCTCGCTCGATGCAATACGGGAAGAGCTGAAGGGGATGCTCCACCTGAAGGAAGGAGAATTCACATGAACATCCGATGGTCCCACTGCGTGCTTCGAGTCCGTGATCTCGACGCGATGGTGTCCTTCTACTGCGACGTGCTCGGCTTTGCTGTCGCCGATCGCGGGCCGCTGGGCCCGGACGGCACCCAAATCGTCTTTCTGAGCGGCAGCTCGAGCGACCACCACCAGATCGCCTTCGCCGCCGTGCGCGGGCCCGAGGACGCAACGAGCCTCGAACACAATGCGTTTCGCGTCGACTCCATCGCAGATGTGAAGGAGATGTTCGCGCGGGTGACCGCTGACCCCCGAGTGAAGGCCGCCGCGCCCCTCACCCACGGCAACGCGATCTCCGTCTACTTCGCTGATCCGGAGGGCAACGGGATCGAGATCTTCTGCGATACGCCCTGGCACGTCCAGCAGCCCCAGGCCAGGGGCTGGGACCCGTCGAAGAGCGACGACGACGTGCTGGCGTCGGTCGAGGCCGACTTCCGCAATGAGCCAGAGTTCATGCCGATGGAACGGTACCGGCAGAACGGGCGAAGGCCTTCGGTGAGGGTTGAAGAGAAATAAGGGGAGCGTCCGATGAAAGAGCTCATCTACCACCGCCAGTTCATGCCGGCGATCAGCACCTTCGCCAACAACGTCGCGGTCATCGACGGCGCCTACCAGGCGAACTTCGAGACCCACGGCGACCGTGTACTGCGACTGGCGAACGCCATGACGAAACAGCTCGGTCTCGGACGCGGCGATCGCTTTGCCGTGATGGCCGTCAACTGCCACGAGTACCTCGAGCTCTACCACGCGGCCTATCTCGGTGCGGGCGTCATCAACCCTTTGAACCTGCGCCTCGCGGGCAAAGAACTCGAATACATCGTACGCGACTCCGGCACGGAGATCGTGTTCGTCGACCAGAACTTTGCCCAGTTGTTTCACGAGGCGATGGCCGCGAGCGAGAGTCCCAACCCGATTCGTCAGGTCGTGCTGATCGGTGATGGGGATGGGCCGTGCGACGCGCGGTATGAAGACCTGATCGGGGCGGGCGAGCCCGTGGTGCCCGCGGAGCCCGAAGAAGAGGACCCCGTCGTACTGATGTATACCGGCGGCACGACCGGTCTGCCGAAAGGCGTCGTCGTCGCTCAGCGCGCGGAGATCCTCAATTGTTATCACGTGGGCATGGTGCTCGGACGTTTCAACCCTTCGGAAGTGAGCCTGATCCAGACACCGATCTTCCATGCGGCATCGATGGTGTCGTTGCTCGCGACCACCGGTGCGGGCGGAACGCAGGTTTTGATCCCCATGTTCGAGCCCGGCGGTGTGATCGACCTGATCGAGCGGCACCGCGTGACCGTGTCGATGATGGTGCCCACGATGATCGCGATGATGGTCAACCATCCGGACTTCGCGCCCGAGCGAATCCAGAGCCTCGAGTCCCTTACCTACGGCGCCTCGCCCATGCCGTCGGTGCTGCTCGACAAGCTGCTGGAGATGCTGCCGAACCTCGAGCTCAATCAAGGCTATGGCATGACCGAAAGTTCGTCGGTCCTGACATTTCTCGGGCCCCAGCACCACCGGCAGGGTGACCCCAAACTGCGCTCGGTCGGCCGTCCGGTACCCGGGGTGGAACTGTCGATCCAGAACCAGCAGGGCGAGATCCTGCCCTCGGGCCAGACCGGAGAGGTCTGTGCCAAGGGCGGCAATCTGATGACAGAGTACTGGCACAAGCCCGAAGCAAACGAAGAAGCCTTCCGCGGTGGCTGGTACCACACGGGCGATGCCGGTTATCTCGATGACGAAGGCTTCCTGTTCCTCGTCGACCGGGTGAAGGACATGATCATCACCGGTGGCGAGAACGTCTACTCCGTCGAGGTCGAGAACTCGATTTCGAGCCATCCGGCGGTGGAGCAGGTTGCCGTCATCGGCATCCCACACGAGCTCTGGGGCGAGCAGGTGCACGCCGTGGTCGTGCGATCAGCGGGTGCCGCAGTCACCGAGATCGAGATCATCGAGCACGCGCGCATCTCGATCGCCGGCTACAAGGTTCCGAAGTCGGTCGAGTTCCGGGACGAGCCGCTACCGCTGTCCGGCGCCATGAAGGTGCTCAAGCGTGCGCTGCGCGATCCCTACTGGAAGGACCACGAGTCCAGCATCTGAAGCGGCTGTATCCCAGGAATGCCACGGCGTTCGGCGAACACGTGCCCCGGCAGGAGAAAAAGAAGTAAACCTTTCCCTACTAGAGGAAAATCTGTTCTTACCAAGCCTGTGTAGCGTTAGTCCTACAGTGGAAAATCTGCAACTATCGCGGACACTTACAGGCGAGCGGAGAAATGGGGCCGACTGGCATCCAACTTGCTTCTCTAGAAGATGCGAAGTCTTCGCAGGAAAACAAGAATTCGGGAACATGCGGGGAATCACGGGTGAAGAGTCAAGAACCAAAAAAGGAAATATCGCTTTGAATCGCTTGCTGCAGTCTGCCGTTTTCTCCTTGTTCCTGCTCGCACCGATCGCTGCGCACGCCACCCACATCGTCGAGATGACGGTCGGAGTCGTGGGCGACATGATGACCCTCGACGATGCCGATCTCACTTGTTCGGGCAGCTCGTGCAACCTCTCGGGCCCAGTAGTGGGAGGGAGCGGCAGCTGGATGTTGCAGTCGACGAGCCTGTTTCTCGACCCCGATCCTTCCGTTCTGGCCATCACCGCCGTCACCAACACCAGCGCGGTCACGCAGACCTTCGTGATCAACGTGACGCTCCCGATCGCGCCGGCGTTCGGTGCGCCGAGCCTGATCCAGGGTTCGGTCAGTGGCAGCCTCACCGATACCAGCAGTGCGACGGGCTTCGGCACGATCGGATTTGCGTCGCTGGCGGCCGTGACGGGTGGTTCCGTCTATACCGGGCTGATCGACGGCACCAGCGTGCGGACGCTGTTGGACGATCCCTTCAGCATCGCCGTGCTGGTCAACAACGGCTCATCGGTGATCGGTCCGGCGGATTTCGGCATCCCGGTGCGCGAGTCCATCGCCACGGCGACGACTACGGACATCGGCATAGAACTGCGCTTCCAACTCTCGGCGGGTGACTCAGCATCGTTCACCAGCGTGTTCGACGTGATCCCGATCCCCGAGCCCAACACAGCGGGACTCGTGGGCCTGGGCTTGTTGCTTCTCACGGTTCGACGCCACCGACGCGCCTAGAAAACTCCGTAACCAGCCAGACTCTCATCGATCGCGCACCCGCAGCCCATCGAGCCGCTCAGTAGCAGGCTCACTGCGCTCAGGTCGAGCTGTCCCAAAGAGCCTCGGATCTGAATGAACTCCGCGATTCGTCGAAGTTCGCCCGCATTCATGAATGCGGACAGCGCGTCCCCCGCTCGCCCAGCGCTCGAGCAGCCGCCTCGAGCCACTGCTCGAGCGACGCGCAACGAGCGCCCGAACCCGCTCGGGTTACCCTATCGACCGTGTATCCCATCGGCGGACTCGTAGGCCAGCGAAAAACGAAACTTCGCGCAGTACCCGCTCGCGCTGCGGTCTAGATGGGTCCCGAGCGTAGGGCAGCAGCCGGCGACGAACGCGCAGATCTGCCCCCGGCTGGGGCGGGGCTCCACGGTACCCATCCGGAGACGGATGAATCCCTTCGCCGCTACGGGCTGGAGCCGCATCGCCTGTCGGCGTTCCGGCTCGGTCGCCCGCCGGAGTTGCTCTGGCGCGGCAGGCCGCCGTGGTTTCGGCGGTTGGCTGTCGGCGGCGTTCTGTGGGCAGCGGCTGCGATCACCGAGCGATCGGGTCTGGCGACTCCACTCGTCGTGGATCTCTGGGGATCGCTACTCATCGGATTGATCATCCTTCAAGCCGCTTGCGATGCGCTGATCACGGCGACGGAACGGCTGGCGGCGCGCAAGCACTGGGATCACTACGTCGCGGGGACGCTCGCCGAAATTTTCTCGACGCTGCCCGAGTTCGTCGTCATCGGGTTCGTCGTACCGGTCAGTCCGGTGGCTGCGGTGATCATCGCCCTCGCCACGATCTACAACAACGCCCTCGTCTTCAGCCTGTATTCCTATTTTCTACCGAAGGACAAGAAGGGTCTCTTCTTGATGCCGGTGGCGATCACGGAGGCCGGTACG
>JAJDAM010000468.1 GCA_029261905.1 Deltaproteobacteria bacterium | reverse complement strand
GCGGAAGATCTCGGCCAGCGATTGTGTGCCCGCTCGCTTGACCTCGTTTCCCCGGCGAATTCCGTGACGGACCGGGTAGAGCCCGGTGAACAGGCTCATGTGCGAGGGGGCTGTCGTGACCGACGTCGTGATCGCATCTTCGAACAAAGTGCCTGCTTCGACCAGCGAGTCGATGAACGGGGCGGTATCTCTCTCGTATCCGTAGGCTCGAAGGCTTCGCGCGCGCAGCGTGTCGATCGATATCACGATCACGTTGGGTCGCGGGTCGACGGAAGCCGCATTGTAGACGATCGGGTCACTCCAGGCGGGAAGTGAGTGGCCACCGGACTGTTGTTCGCGAGTGGTCGTGAATGCGAGCGTGACCGACCCGCCGGACCAGCGGCTCAGATCGATCCGCTCATCGAACCAACGCCGGTCTTCGATCCGGTTGGGGTCGAGCGTTCGATCGAGGAGTTCGACAGAGCTCGACGCGGCCACGAGTTCCACGCGAAAACGCGTACGCTCCGCATCGCCCTGCCAGCTTTCCTCGCGGAGCCCGTAGCCGAATTCGAGCACCGGCGATTCGGGTAGCGTCAGCGTGAAACGATGAACCGTCGCGGGGTCCTCGCTCAGTGAAAAACCGATGGCCTGTATCTGGATCTGGCGATCGAAGTCGCGGAGATCGAGCTTCAGCGGTGCACGGGCCATCTCGTCGCGGGTGTCGACCGTGGACGCCAGGCTGTACTGCGGGACTCGGACGCCGGGTAGCGCGACGTGGTCCGGGTGGTCCCAGACGCGTACGTTCAACAGCAGGCGCTTTCCATTTGCATCAGGATTCGTGATGGGATCGCGCCAGTGCGGCAAGGCTACGAATGATGGCAGTGGCTCGTCGGGAGCGAACGATTGAGTGAACAGCACGGTCCCGCTCGGACCTGTGGCGAGACGGGTTTGAACGCCCAGCGTCGCGGGGGTTCCCGATTCCAGAAGCCGACGAAAATCCTGGGACGGTTCTGCGAAGGATGGATCGGACTCCTCGCTGCCACACGCGACCAAGGCGAACGCGATGGCGCAGGTGGCTCCTGCCGAGCTGGCGAGGCGCGCGAACAGTTCCGCTAGTCCGTGTTGGGTACGCAGATTTCCATCTTGTCGATGGCGTGAACCGGTGCAGTGTCTCCGGACATCAGGTGAGAGATTGCCGAATAAACCATTCGCTGTTGGGCGACGCGGTTCTTTCCCGCGAAAGCAGCGGCAGTCACCTTGACTTCGAAGTGGCCGGCCCCCCCTGTGCTGACGATGACTTTCGAATCGGGGATTGCAGCCTCGATCGCTTCGCGCAGAACTTTTTCAGTCTGTTCGCTCGGAGAACTCAAGATCTGCAGGGTCATCGCGAGACTCCAGTCACGGTCGTTTCCATCGGTTTCGGATTCAATGCGACCAGGTCGATCAACACGTTGGTGGCTTCCGTCAGTTGCGGCGACATCTCATCCTTTTTCTCGGCCTCGTCGTCCTTCTTCGTCGCATCGGCCACTTCTTCGGTGTCCTCGGCTGTTTCCTCGTCGTCCTTCTTTTGTTCTTCGCGCTTCTTCATCAAATCCGCGAGCTTGATGATGCCGTCGTTTTCCTGCGCTTCACGAAGCTCTTTCGCAACTTCATCGAACTCCGGGTTGGATGAGACCCGTTTTCGCGAAGCGGCTGCGAGCTTCTCGACGATCGCGTCGCTCACGACCTTCCAGCGGGACGACTTTGGGTTGGCATTCGCATAGCTGCCTTGGAACGATTCGATCACGCTGCCTTCGATCGAGTACGGCTGGTGCTTCTCGCCGAAGTCATCGCCACTGAGCAGCGATGGGATCACGATGTCCGCTTCGACCCCTGTGTGCTGGGTCGACTTGCCACCTGGGCGGTAGAACATCGCAGTGGTGACCTTCAGCGCGCCCTGGCCTGGCGCCAGGCTGGAAACGGTCTGGACGGTTCCCTTTCCGAAGGTGTGGTCGTCTCCCGCGATGACGGCTCGCTTGTAGTCCTTGAGCGCGCCAGCCAGGATCTCGGCTGCCGAGGCGCTGACCCGGGAGGTATGCACGACCAGAGGTCCGGAATACAAAATCGCTTCGTCGCGATCCGACAGGATCTCCTGGTGACCGCGCGAGGTCTTGACCTTTACGATCTCACCTTTGCGCAAGAAGAATCCCGACACGGTCACGGCGTGCGTCAGCAATCCGCCACCGTTGTGCGACAGGTCCAATACCAGACCGTCCGCTTTGCTTTCGTTGACTTCGCGAAGCAGTCGCGCGACATCGTCGGTGCACTGGCGCTTGCTCGGATCGCTGTCGCCGTAGAAACTGGGCAATTCGAGGATGGCCAGCTTGAGGGTCTTTCCGTCGACTTCGCGCTCCTCGAACCGAAGGCTGGCCGCCTGGTCTTCGAGGTTGATCTCCTGGCGGACGATCGCGACTTCGAATCGCTCGGTCGTGTCCGCCTGTCGCAGCACAGTGAGACGCACCGTCGATCCTTTCTTGCCGCGAATCAGGCTGACCGCATCGCGAAGCGGCATGTCGATGATGCTGACGGGCTTCTCGTCTCCCTCGGCGACCTCGATGATCTTGTCCTTGGGCTTGAGGGCGTCGAGCTGTGCCGCGGCACCCCCTTCGATGATCCGCTCGACGACGGCGAA
>JAJDAM010000467.1 GCA_029261905.1 Deltaproteobacteria bacterium | reverse complement strand
CGGCCGCCAACCGCGACGATGGTGCCGCCCGAAATCGCGAGATCGCCCGTTGTGGGCGGGCCGCCGGTTCCATCTACGAGGGTCCCGCCGCGAACGACGAGATCGATCGAGTCGGAAGAGTCGTGCGCTTCATCAGTTGCCACAGATCATCTCCAGTCTGTCCGCGGTGTATCGGGGGGTGATATCACGGATGTGGCCGATTTGCGCGCTCCGGCCGATTCAGATCGCGCTCTCCCCACGCTCGCCCGTGCGGATCCGCACGACATCGTCGATGTCCGCCACGAAGATCTTGCCATCTCCGATCTTGCCGGTGTGAGCCGCGGCCGTGATCGCCGCTACGACTGCCTCGACACGGTCGTCCTCCACGATCACCTCGATCTTGATTTTTGGAAGCATGTCCACCTGATATTCGGCACCTCGATAGATTTCGGTGTGCCCCTTCTGGCGGCCGTGGCCCTTCACTTCGGTCAATGTCATCCCTTCGACTCCGGCCGCAGCGAGCGCGCTGCGTACGTCGTCCACATTGAAGGGCTTGATGATCGCTTCGATTAGTCGCAACTGTCTGCCTCACGCTGGAGGGCACGGGCATCACTCCGTTCGGAGTGACACCCGCATCCCGTCGGTCCATACGGACCCGGTTATAGGTTGTAGCCGGTCTCGCCGTGCAGCGAGACGTCGAGTCCTGTCGACTCTTCTTCCGCTTCTACCCGCAATCCCACCAACGCGTCGACCGCCTTCAAAATTCCGAATGTAATCGCAGCGGTGTAGACGGCCGTGACGGCAGCGGCGAACAACTGCACGCCCACCTGGCCGATGATCGAACCGTCGAGGCCCTTGCCGCCGAATGCCGCTGCGCCGAAAACGCCGGCCAACACGGTGCCTACGAATCCACCCACACCGTGGACTCCGAACACGTCGAGGGAATCGTCGTAGCCGAGCGCCTGCTTCATCGCGGTCGACGCGTACCAACAGATCGCGCCAGAGGCGAAACCGATCGCCAGCCCCCCCATCGGCCCGATCACGCCCGAAGCCGGAGTGACCGCGGCCAGCCCGGCAATTGCACCGGTTGCCAGGCCCAACACCGACGGTTGCTTGTGCTGGATCCACTCGATGCACATCCAAGTGAATGCGGCAGTCGCTGCCGAGATCTGCGTGACGGCGACAGCCATCGCCGCGCTGCCATTGGCGCCCAGCTCGCTACCGCCGTTGAACCCATACCATCCCACCCACAGCATGCCGGTGCCGGTGACGCACATCGTCATGTTATGCGGAGGCATGGGCGTCGTGGGGTACCCCTTGCGGGGTCCGATCACGATGCAGGTCACGAGCGCCGCGATGCCAGCGGTGATGTGGACGACGATCCCGCCCGCGAAATCGATCACTCCCATGTCCCAGAACCAGCCGCCGTCGCCACTCCAGGTCATGTGGCAGATCGGCAGGTAGACGAGAATCAGCCATGCGGCCGAGAAGATCAGCATCGCGGAGAACTTCATCCGCTCTGCGAACGTGCCGACGATCAGCGCCGGCGTGATGATCGCGAAGGTCATCTGGAAAACGAAATGCAAAATCGTCGGGATCGAGCCCGACTCGGATTCGTGCGTCACACCCGACAGGAATGCCATCGAGAATCCGCCGATGAAAGAATTCAGATTCGTTGTTCCCGCCTGCATGCCCGTCGTATCGAAGGCGACGCTGTAGCCGAAGACCAGCCACAAAATGGTCACGACCGCTGCCAACGCGAAGCATTGCATCAGAATCGACAACACATTCTTGGTGCGAACGAGGCCGCCGTAGAACAATGCCAGGCCCGGCAGAGTCATGAACAAGACGAGTGCACTCGAGGTCAGGATCCAAGCGGTGGCCCCGGAATCGATTTCTGCGGATGCCGTTTGCGGCACCAGAATCGCTGCCAGCGCTGCCAGTAGTGTGTGCGCGCCGAGCGATCGCCGGCCCAGATGGCGGAGCCGGCCGATACGGGCGAAATACATGAAACCCTCCTCTGTCAGCCCCGTCGGTTGATGGGTCACATTGGGACGTGGGCACTGATTTAGCCGGGAGATCGAGAAAAGATCAACCCAAATCGGCCGAAATCCGACCGGTTTCGAGCGCCTCCGGATCTCTTTTTCGTCGTTCCTTGCCCCCTTTTGGGTCACAGCTCTGGCCGTGTACCCTGGGCGCTGTGGGTGGCCGAAGGAGACTCGAGTGAACTGGAAAGAGCGCCTGGGCAACAAGTTGGTCGATATCGAAACAGCCGTCGGGCACGTCGAGTCCGGACAGACGGTTGTGGCGTCGCCGTTTACGAGTTCTCCGATCACGCTCTGCCGCGGATTGATCGAGCGCGGGCGCAAAGGGGGTCTCGAAAACGTACAAATTCATCACCTCGCGTCTGCTGTGTGTTGGACTGAGCCTGAACTGCGCGGTGTTTTCCGCCTGCGCGACAACTATGCGACGCCGGCCAATCGGGCGGCCTGCCATGCGGGCGAGAGCGACTACCTACCGATTGGACTGTTTCGATCGCACGAACTCCCCGATGGCGTGGCGCAGGAGCCCGACGTCTTCCTGGTGCCCGTCTCTCCGCCCGACGAGCGCGGATTCTGCAGCTTCGGCCCCGGGGTCTGGATGTCACCGACGATGGTGCGTCGTTCCAAACTCGTCATCGCCGAGGTCCAGCAGGACTTCATCCGAACCGGCGGTGAAAACTTCGTCCACGTAGACGAGATCGACTGGTTCGTCGAAGGCGAAGCGCCCGCTGGCGGTCCCCCGGCACCGGCTCCCAGCGAAGAGGAAGTCGCCCAGGTCGAGGCGATCTGCACCACAGTAGCGGTCGAACTCGTGAACGACGGTGACACACTTCAGATGGGCGTCGGCACCGTGTCTGCATCGCTGGGACTGTTTCTCGATTTTCGCAACGACCTCGGCATTCAAACCGAACTGATCACGGGCGGCATCACCGACCTCGTCGAAAACGGCAACGTGACCGGCCTCCGCAAGCAGATCCACCGCGGCAAGGTCGTCGGTAGCGCTTTCGTATCGATGCCGCGCGAGGAGATGCTTCGGATTCACGACAACCCAGTCTTCGAGCTCTACGACTTCGGCTACACCGACGACCTGCGGCGGCTGATTCAGCTCGACAACTTCGTGACGGTCAACAACGCGCTGGTGGTCGACCTGACCGGGCAGGTATCTGCCGAGGCATTCGACCATCGTCCATACACGGGTGTCGGCGGGCAGACAGTCTTCATGCTCGCCGGCGCGTACTCGCCGGGTGGAAAATCAGTGAGCGTCGTTCCTTCGAGTTCGGTCCCGTCGACAGGCGATCGTCAACGCGTCACGCGTATCGTACCGGTGCTTGCACCCGGCACTCCAGTGACTGTTCCGCGAACCTATGTGGACTACGTCGTGACCGAGTATGGGGCCGCTGAGCTGCGCGGGAAAACCGTTCAGGAAAGAGCGCGCGCACTTTGTGAAATTGCGCATCCCGATTTTCGAGATTCACTCCGTGACCACGCGAAGTCGTTGTATCACGCTTGAGGTGTCGTCGACGGTCGGCGATTTGACAGCCAAGGCAAGCCGGGGTCGCGATGAGGAACTGCCTCCCTTCTCGAGCGAGTGCTGAACGAGTGGTGAGCAATCGATCGAGGTCCGACATCCGGCGCATCGCGGTACTGGCGCCGATGCCCAGTGAGCTCAAACCACTGCGTGGGCCGCTCGGTCTCCGCTCATCGCGTGAGAAAGAACCGGGAATTCTCAGGGGGGAAGTCGGCGGAATCGAAATCACCGCCTCGCTCACCGGCATTGGCATGAGTTCGGGAGCAGCGGCCGCGCAGCGCATCATCGAGGCCACTTCGCCCGACCACCTCATCGTCGTGGGTATCGCGGGGGGAATCGGCCAGAGCGTCGCAATCGGTGATGTGATCGTCCCGGATCTCGTCTTGAATCTGGACTCGGGCTTGACCTTCGTTCCGGCCGGGATCGGTGACCGCGCCCCGCAAGGAACGCTCGCTTCATCCGGCTCACTCCTCGAGTCTCCCGAGGACGCGCAGCGGTTGGCCGATCGGGGCGTCATCGCAATCGACATGGAGACTGCGGCCATTGCCGAGGTATGCGAGCAGCGCGGTTGTTCCTGGTCCGTATTTCGCGCGATCAGCGACCGAGCCGATGACGGCAGCACAGACGCGGCGATACTCGGCCTCGCGGATGCGAGCGGAAATCCAAACCTCGCTGCCGTGTTTCGCTTCGTACTGACAAAGCCACAACGCATTGCGCAACTGGTGCGCCTTGCGCGGGGCGCGAATACTGCGACGCGAAACGCCGCCGGCGCCGTCGCTTCTGCCATCGAATTTCAGGCAGGCGCCGTTCGGACCCGGTCGAATAAACCCTGATCATCGATCAACTGATGGCGTCGCCGGCTCGATCCTTCGCAGCATCGACTCCTGTGCGCAGGACATCAGCAGCCGACCGTTGGCCGAGTAGATTTCGCCCTCGTTCAACCCTCGGCCGTCAGCCGCCGCCGTGCTGCGTTGGTCGAACAGCATCCAGTCCCCTGGGTCCGCAGCGCGGTGAAACCATGCGCTCTGGTCGAGGCTCGCCAGCCGGTGAGTCTGGAACGG
>JAJDAM010000466.1 GCA_029261905.1 Deltaproteobacteria bacterium | reverse complement strand
GGCCCTCCACAGGCCCTCCACAGGCCCTCCACAGGCTCTCCACACGCACGCGACTCGCCCGTGGCGAGACCCATCGAACGCTCAGCATACTGGGCGCAGCCCGCACCTACCCTGATGGGCGAGGGAAGAGCTTGATAAATCTCAGCTTCAGAGCCCCCGGCCGGGGCGCATCGATCGATCAGTTGCTCGATCGCGCATGGCCGCGAGCGGATCGCAGCCAGTGCAAGCAGGCGTTCGCCGCGGGCGAGGTGCGCGTGGCCGGAGAAATCGTTCGCGATCCCAGCGATCGCGTTGCGGCGGGTGCACTGGTTTCTGTCGTGGCGCGGGAAGGGAAGAAGCCACCCGCTCGAGGATCGATGGAGATCTTGCTGGAGGGCGAAGACTACTGTGTGGTCAACAAGCCCGCGGGGTGGCCGAGCCATGCGGCCACGCCCGATGGACCCGACGCGAGATCGCTCGTTGCCGACGCTTTGAACACGAAAATCGAACTCGTCTGGCCGGTCCACCGGCTCGATGCCGATGTCAGCGGCGCGTGGCTCGTGGCGCTGTCGAAGGCAGCGGCAGCGCGCTTGTACGAGTCGTTCGTAGCCTCGGAAGTCGAAAAGGAGTACCGCGCGATCGTGCCGCGGTTGCCGTGGTCCGAGGGGACTTTCCGCAGTGGCATCGACGGCAAGTCGGCGCGTACGGATTTTCAATGGCTGCCGGAAACGGTGAATGGCGAGGACCCGATCTGTGAGATCAGTCTGCGACCGATTACGGGCCGAACCCATCAATTGCGCCTGCACCTGCAGGCTGCGCGGTGTCCGATACTCGGGGATCCACTGTTCGGCGGCATCATGATATCCGGTGGGCTGCGTATGTACAACCGGACGATCGGGATCCCCAAGGAGGGCATCGAAGCGAGTTGTCCCGAGCCGCCCGGTTTCCGGCCCGACGAGCCTGCATTCGCGCCGCTCGACACCCCTGTGCCGATCAACGTTTCCAACGCGACGGCTGTTGCACTCGAGCGCGGACATCCCTGGATCCTCACCGACACAGAGACATCGGACGTCGGTGGGTTCGCTCCGGGTACCCTCGCGCGTGCGCGGACCACACGGGGTCGTGACGTCGGACTGTGTCGAATCGAAGGTTCGGGTCGCATCGCCGCACGCGTGTGGGGTAGCGAACCCGGCGATGTCCGCGCTCGCGTACGCGCGGCGCTGCAGTGCCGCTCCGGATTGTTTCGCATGCTGAGCGACGAGCGTCCAACCAACGCGTTCCGACTGATACACGGTGAAGCGGATCGACTGCCCGGTTTGATGGTCGACCTGGTGGGAGACGAACTCCGGGTCACCAGCCGATGGCAGGGCACAGACTCCTTTTCGAACCAGGTGATCGATGCTGTCTTGGATGAACTCGCGTCGATCCGAAACGGCAAGTCGGGCGCGGCCACGCCCGAGATCGTCGGGGTCGTGGGTGTGCGTCATATTGTGGATCGTCCCAAGGGAGAGTTCCTCTGCGTCGAGGCGCTGCGGGGTACGCCTCGATCCGATTCGTTCGAGGTCACGGAGCGGGGATTGCGTTTCGAGATCGATACGGGTCTGTCCGAGCCGCGCCGGTCTCGGCCCGGCATCGGACTGTTCTTGGACCAGCGGTCGAATCGCGACCGGATCGCGAAGCGGATTCGCGCGGCCGCTGGCGGTCGCTGGTTGAACCTGTTCTGTCACACTGGCGCGTTCTCGGTCGCGGCACTCGACGCCGGCGCAGACGAAGTGATCAGCGTCGATCTTTCGCGCCCCTACCTGGATGTGTTGCAGCGAAATCTCGAGCGCAATGGCTTCGGCGATCGACAACACGAGTCTGTGAAATACGACGCACAGCGGTACATCGAGAAGCTCGCGCGTACCGAACGATTCGATGGCATCATCCTGGATCCACCGACGGCGGCGGCAGTAGGCAAGCGTTTTTGGACCGTGCGCAAGCGCCAGGCTGAGCTGATCGCGCTGTGCTTGGAACGACTGCGACCCGGGGGCTGCCTGCTCGCCTGCCGCAACGATCACTCTGCGAAGGGGAGCCTCCGCGATCAGGTCGTCGAGGTGGCGAAGGAGAAGGGAATCAAGCTGAGCACGGCCGAAGCGGCCCCTCCGGGCCCGGACTTCCCAAGACTCGAGGGATTTCGCGAAGGAGATTCGTTCGAGGGTGTACTTGCGACGAGGAAGTGAACATGGCCTGCGATCGTGGATCGTGGCAAGATCACGATGACGCCGCAGTTCGATCGTTGATCCGAGGATGACTCATGCCCGAGCGACCGCTTCGTGAACTGACCGCCGACGAACTTCTCGCATATGAGACCGACGGGGTCATTTGCGCTCGCGGGCTCTTTTCCGATGCGTGGATCGATCGAATGGCCCATGCGGTCGACCGTGTGGTCGCGAACCCGACGTTCTTCGGAAATGTCGTTTCGATGAAGGATCAGAACTTCAGTGGCGACCTGTTCGTCTGGAAAGTGGATGACGATTTTCGCGACTGGATCTACGACTCACCCGCATCCCGCGTTGCACAGCAGGTGTTGGGCTCCGAGCGCATCTGCCACTTCTACGACCAGCTGTTCGTGAAGCCGCCCGGTTGCCACGTCCCGACACCCTGGCACCAGGACATCACCTTCTGGCCAGTCGATGTGGAATGCAGGGCGCTCTGCTCGATCTGGATCACCTTCGATTCGGTCGATCGCGCCGGCAGCGGGCTGGAGTTCGTCAAGGGGTCGCACCTCTGGACCGAACGCTTCAAGGCAGTGACACCGAACTACGATCCATTCATGCTGGATTCGGATTTCGCCGACGCACCTGATATCGACAATCATCGCGACGACTACGACTTGTATTGTCCCGACATGGGGCCGGGCGATTGTTTGATCTTCAACCCGCACGTGCTGCACGGCTCGTCCTCGAACTACTCGACCGAGACTGCGCGTCGGGCGTTCTCGAGCCGATGGTCGGGCGAGGGCGTGACCTACGAAGACAGGCGAGCGACGATGCCGCTGCTGTGGGAGCACGGGCTCCAGACCGGCGACCCGATCGGCGGCTCGCTGTTTCCGCAGATCCTTCCGCATCCGATCGCGGAGGAGGGTGAGCGTCGCGCGCAGGGGCCACAACCGCCGGAGCCCGCCACCGTAAAGGCGGTGATGAGCGCCATCGCGAATCGGGCGAGTTCCTAGACAGCTAGCCCGAAATCTCCCACCTGCTTTTTCGACCGGCCCGCGTCAACAGGGCGAGCGAAAGCAGCGCGGCTCCCCCAAGCATCGTCGTACCCGGTTCGGGTGCGTAGGTGACGTTCAGCGCCGGCTGCAACAAGCTCGAGCCGTTCTCGCGGCTGCCCAACTGGATCGTCGTCATCGCGACCGACTCGTCGCCGATCAGGATCCATCCGAACTCGTTGTCCGGGTCGTCGAGCCAGGATTGAACATCCGAAATCATGGCTGGCGAAGTCCAGCTGAAGGCATCGCCGTTTTGCGTGAACTCTGTCGCGCTCGGTGTGGGGTCGAAGTCTCCGCCGGGCGTCCAGGAAACCGTATCGAAAAAGCCGTGGATCCAGGTCGCATCGCCCGGGGTCGATGCGGCGCCATTTCCAGTGCTGGCCGAGGATGTCCCCTCGCCCCAATCGGACGAAAGCGCATGCAGATCCAGGATCGTGGGCGATAAATTCCCGGCGGTGCGCGTCAGCTCGAGCGTCACGCTCTCGATCGTGGCGCCGGACGGGATCGCGGAGGCGATGTCGAAGCCGATGACGGCTCGGCGCCTCGGTGTCGGCTCCCCAGAGCTGTTGACCCGGCCTGCGAAGATCACAGCCCCGATTCCATTGCTGTTCATGCCGGTTGGGCTCTCGATCAGCGTGTTGTCTCGCGCTGCCGCCAATGTGATCTCGACCGCATGGCCGGCTGGAGCGATGAGCAGGCTCAATACCAGGAACGTTCGGGCGACCCGCATGGCTTCGGCAAAGGACTTGATCAACACGCTGTCGGCACCTCGTTTTGCCTGATCCGAATCCCTCGGAAGGCCTAGAATCATCGTCTGCGAGATCCCGATCGGAATCGTCGTATGGCTCCAACGTAGCGACAAATCGGCATATATTTCGTATCCGTTGTGCGATTCGCACGGACGGTTCTTTCCCGAACGAACTCGCCTTTCCCCGTGGGGTCCATGGACGAAGAACTCATTCGCGCCGATACGCTGCGATGGATCGACCGGTTCGTCGTCGGCCTCGAACTGTGCCCGTTCGCCAAGCGTTCGATCGACGCCGGGCGACTTCGCATCGAGGTCAGCGACGCCACCGAGCCCGCTCGATTGGTGGAATCCCTGGAAGTCGAGTTGGGCATTCTGGCAGCGAGTGGTGGCAGTGAGTCGAGCCACTCACTGGAATCGACGCTTCTGGTACATCCGAATGTGTTGAAGGATTTCCGAGACTTCAACGACTTCCTCGACGTCGCGGATGCAACGCTCGTTCGGCAGTCGCTGGAGGGGAAGATCCAGATCGCAAGCTTTCATCCCGACTACCAGTTCGAAGCGACGGAGCCGGACGATCTCGGGAACTACACGAATCGATCTCCCTTTCCCATGCTGCACCTGATCCGTGAAGAAGCGGTGAGCCGAGCGATTGCGGAATACCCCGATCCGGAGGGCATACCGACCCGCAACGTCGCTCTCCTCGAGAGCCTCGGAAGGAACGCGATACTCGCCTTGCTCCGCAGGTGACCCGCGTTCGCCAGCTACTGCGGCTCGCGAAGCATCGCCCAGATTCGGGGCCCATCGGAAACCTGAATTTCCTGGGTTACGTGGAAGCCGTGGTGTTGATAGAACGATATGTTGGCTTCCTTGGATGATTCCAGATAGCCGGGGATTCGTTCATCGTCACATCGTCGCAGAATCGGTCGGATCAGTGCGGATCCGACCCCCGACCCCTGCGCGGCCGGGTCGGTCCCGAGAATGGCGAGGTACCAATGCGGCTCTCGGGGATGAAACGGAACGACGGCCGCGTTCAATTTCGAGAGTCGGAGCCACGACGAGCGCAGCGCGATACCCATTCCGATCATGGCCGGCAGCACGTCGAGCAGCGTCGGCTTGATGGACGGCGCTTGCCAGGCGGCTGCACCGCGAAGCTGGTGGTCGGTCTGAACCAGGCCCAGGTGGTCGAACATGCGGAGAATGGCCGTGTAGAAAGCGGGCAGCCGTCGCGCGCGCACACTCGCATCCGGAAACAGAAACTCCGAAACCGGATCGTCCTGGAACGCGCGCGCAAGGCTGTGCGCAATCTCGAAGCGGTCGCGCCGGGTTGCCTCTCGCACCGGAATATCGGCTCTGAGTCGGGGACCGTGCGAAATCGTCAAACCTCCGGAGTGTGCGGTAGGGAATCGCCGCGCCGAGGAGCGAGAAGCGCGCCTTCAGCCCGGCCGCTGGGCCAGGAACAGGTAGCGGTTCAGGCTGTAGAAATACTCGCCCCGCCTCCCCAGCTCGCGCAACTCTTCCAACCAGGCATCGGCTTCGGGTTTCGTCACGCCGGCGCGACCGACCGCGTATCCGGCCATCATCCGCGTGAGGTGATAGCTGAATGCGTTCGGATGGTATTCTGGATTCAAGATCGGAATCGCACTTCGCCGGCACACTGTGAAACCCGCGTCGCGGAGCAGCGGGGTCAGCACGCGCGGAAGTCCGCGATGAACGAAGTGTTCGTCCCAGGCACGGAGCACACGCGCCATCCGCTCGGGATCTTCAGTGTGGATCACCAGAGAGTCGTAGTCGGTGTCGAGGATCGCGACACGTCCTCCCGGCCGCAGCACCCTGAATAGTTCGGCCAGCGCGTTGGGCATGTCTGCGACGTATTCGTAAACCTGCGTCGACACCGCTGCATCGAAACTGGAATCGGCGTACGGGAGTTTTCCGGCGTCGGCCTGCCCGAACTCGGCGTGCGAATGAGCTTCGCAGCGTCGGCGCGCCATCTCCAACATGGGCTCGCTGGTGTCGATGCCACAAACCCGACCCTTCGGCCCCACTGTCGCCGCCAACGCTTCTGCGAGCAGACCCGGTCCGGAGCCGATGTCCAATACCCGCTCGCCCGGACGTACATCGAGCGCGCCCTGCACTTCCACACGCTGCGCGACGACATCGGCCGTCAGATAGGCCACTTCGATGCCACGGCTCGCCGCCGCGTCGAATTCGATGCCGCTACTCATGTGTGCCTCGTGTGGATTGAAAACCAGCTTCTCTGTCCGTGCCAAGTGCACCGATCTGCTGTCGCAGTGCCGCGCGGAACTTGCGCGGGAGGGTACCGGTAACGATGAAGCGCGCCGGCGAATCGCCGTCATTGCGCCAGAAGTGCGGAATCGACGCCTTGAAGTGCAGGCTGTCGCCTGTCGCAAGTGCGTACTCCTGCTCTCCGAGACAAAACGTGACTTCGCCCGCTTCACAGATGGCGATCTCTTCGCCGTCGTACTCGATCGCCTGCCTGCCGCTCGACACACCGGGATAAATCGTGACGCGCCACATTTCGAGCGCAGGTTCGAGCAGGTCGCCCGACAATCGCTCGACGACGAGCTTGCCCTTCGATCCGATGGGTTGGCGTTCACGGGCGCTGACGTGAGAGACTTCGAGGGCCTCCTCGCCTTCCTGCACGAGCTGCGAGACGTGCATGCCCAGGCCGCGAGCGATCTTCAAGATGACCGCCACACTGGGGATCATCTGCTCGGTCTCGACCTTCTGGATCGTGCTGGTCGCGACGCCACTCTTGGCCGCGAGTTCCTGCAACGTGAGGCCGGCGGCATCGCGGGCTTTTCGGATGCGCTGGCTGATGCGCGCGAGTTCCTGGTCGACGGCGGGACTCATCGCGAATCTCTCATGTGCGGGTGATCGGGAAACGGAAGGCAGGGTCCATCAGGTCACGATGCGGTAGATGACGGTGCCGCGCGCGACGATCGTCGCGTCGGAAGCATTCACCACCTCGACATCGCTCCATAAGATTTCGTTGTCGCGCTGAACCATCTTTCCATAACCGATCAGATCTTCGTTTCGCGGCGACGTCAGGATGCGAGCCTGCATCGACGGTGTCGACGCTTTGAAACGGCCGGGTCCAGTCTCGGCCCACGACGCCATCGCGCCTGTCGTGTCCATCAGTGCCAGCACGGCGCCCTCGTGAACCCCGCCGTTTTCGTCGGCATTCGATTCCCGAAACGGCATGATCAGGCGAGATGTGCCGCCCGCCATGTGCTCGCAAAAAATCCCGCGACTGCCGATGAACGGCATCGTGTGCAGGTGCGGTCCCATCTTGCCCGGATCGCTCTCGCCGTGATCGCCCGGCGATACCGCGAGCTCGGGAGGTTCCGCACCGAAGCGTCCGCGCACACTGGTCGTGATATGCGCGATCGACTTGCCCCCATCGGTCGAAACATCGACCTCGACGAAGACCAGTTCCTTGCCGCGCCGCAGCAGTTTGGCTTCGGCGACGATCCCCTCGTTGATCGCCGCGGCGAGGTAGTTGACCTGCATCCCGATGGTGTGAAACGGTGCAGCCGCTTCGCCGAGTGCTGCCCGCGCGACGACCTGGCCGCCGATGGCACCGAGGGTGGCTGCGCAGCCGCCGTGCAGCGCCTTGCCGGGATTGCTGTTGGCTTCGAGATACGGCAGCACGAGCCGGGCGCCCTGTTCGGACACCGTCTCGAGCCCGACGCCCATCGCGGCGCTGAGCGGTGACTTCTCGATCCAATTTCGAACGAATTCCATCCAATGGGTCCTTTCGGGTTGGAGATGAGGGTCAATCGGTTCCCGGCTTGAGACACGAGTGGATCGACTCTTCGCCGGGGATCTCACGTGCGAGTGTTTGGATTGCGAGTTCGGCGTCACGCAGCGAGAAGTCGTGCGTGTGCATTTTCTCGACCGGGTATCGGCGCGATTCGATCAAACGGATCGCACTCTGGTAGCCGGTCGATGTCACACCGATCGCGCCGTGAATCGTGATTTCCTTCATGACGATCTTGTCCGATATGAAATCCGGGATCGGCTTGAATCCCTTGACCCCGGCGAGCACGATCGTTCCGCCCGGCGCCACGTAGTCGAGCGCTTCGGCGACCGGGTCGGTCGCATAGGATGAAACGTCGACGACGATGTCGGCGCCGACACCGTCGGTGATCTCGCGAACACGCTTCTTCGTGACTTCGTTTTGAACGTCGATCGTGTGGTCTGCACCGAACTCGCGCGCGAGCGCGAGCTTGTTCGCATCGGCTTCGAGACCGGTGACGATGATCTTGCCGGCTCCCGCTTCGCGTGCGGCCAATATGCTCATCAGGCCGCGCTGGCCTGGACCCAGGATCAACACCGTATCGCCCGGGCCCGTTTTCGGAATCTCCACAGCCCAGCGGAAGCCCGCACCGAGCGGGTTGAACATCACTGCGACTTCTGGCGGAAGGGTCGGGTCGACCTTGTGGACTACGGAGTTGGGGTCGAGATACATGTACTCCGCATAAGAGCCCCACAGACCCGGCTCGTCCGACAGCGGGATGTATGAATAGATCCGGCGCGATCGGCACAGGTGGTAGCGGCCCTGGAGGCACGGACCGCAGAACCGACACGACAACATCGTCTCCACCGCGACGCGGTCGCCCTGATCGACACCCCAGCGTGCCGCGGCGCGATCGCCGATCTTCGCGATCACGCCCAGCGGCTCGTGACCCGGGATCGCGGGCATCGGGGTCCGCAGCACGCCCTCGTACTGCTCGTAGTCGCTGCCGCAAATGCCACACGCTTCGATTCGAAGCAGCGCCGAATCCTCGCTGATATCGGGGATCGGGAGGTCTCGGGGTTCGAGCTGGCGAGGGCCCGTTTGAACCATGGCGAGGGTCTTGCTGGGGATCATCCTGGAGATCATCGAATTATCCGATCGACGTTTTTGTTTTCCTATTGTATATGTCCATGTTCTTCTGGCAAGGCAATGGGAGACCCAGCATGTCTGAGACTCGATCGAACATCCCCCCGAGCACGCCGCGTCCCGATGCCCCGGCGTCCCTGCTGAGCGAATCACAGCGACGCGACTACGACGAGCAGGGGTTCGTCGTGTTGCGCGGATTTTTCGAGCCGTCTGAACTCGAAACCTGGACGCAGCGTCTGGATGCATTGGTGTCGGGTCGGATCGAAATCCCCGAAGGCATGCTCGTGATGCGTGACGTGATGGTTGCCAAGGGCGTCGTCCATCCGACTACGCCGCTCGAAGCGATCGCGAAAATTCAGGATTTCCACAACGACCCCGTTCTGTTCGACGGCTACTCGAAGCACGGAAAGCTGCTCGATTGGGTGGCTGACTTCATCGGCCCCGACATCAAGATGATTCACAACATGCTGATCAACAAACCGCCGAACGTCGACGGACGCCACCCGCTCCACCAGGACCTGCTGTACTTCCCGTTTCGCCCGGCGGATCAGATCGTCGCTACGTGGACGGCTCTCGAAGCCTGCACCCGAGAGAACGGTTGTCTGGTCGTCGTACCCGGATCCCACAAGGGCGAACTGCTCGCGCATGAGAATCCGGGCTGGGATCATCTGAATCTCGCGTACTTCGGCGCGAAGGGAGTCGGTGCGAGCGAAGATCGCGTGCACCTCGAAATGGAACCCGGCGATATCGTGTTCTTCCATCCGATTCTGCTGCACGGATCGGGACAGAACCGCTCGACGGGTTTTCGCAGGGCGATCTCGACCCACTATGCGAGTGCGGCCTGTCAGTTCCTACCGGGCGCACAATCCGTTGGCGACATGAGGCCCTACCTGATCGTCCGCGGCAGCGAACACGAGGGTTGCATCTAGGGTTGCCACCGATGGCGGTTGCGAAGAAAAGCCGGTCGCCCGAATCCAAACCGCAGTGGGAGAGCCGGATGCAGAGGCTTCGTGTAGGCGCCACGGAATTGCGGGTCGATGACTCGGCAACCGGTTCGCCGAACCTGCTGTGCCTTCACGGCCTCGTCGATACGTTGGAGATCTGGGACCGGGTCGCCGAACCGCTGGCCGAGCGGGGCCGTGTCGTCCGCTACGACCAACGCGGTCATGGCGAATCCGGCGCGCCGGCCGGACCCTACGCGCGTGCGGATCTTGCCGACGATGCGATCGGGGTGCTCGACGCACTAGCGCTCGATCGCGCGGTGTTCGTCGGACATTCGATGGGCGGAATCGTCTCGATGGCTGCGGCGCTCGCGTATCCGGATCGCGTGGCCGGCCTGGTACTGCTCGGGACTGCCTCTCAATGCAGCGAGAAGGTGGCCGCGTGGTACGAACGGATCGCTCTGGCTGGCGAGACCGACGGCAACGCAGGGCTTGCGCGAGCGATCTACGGCGAGAAATCAAGGACGAGAATTGCCGGTGACGCAGCCGGTGTCGCGCACGTGACCCGCACGTTGAAGAGCCTGTTCGACGATCCGTTGACGCCGAAGCTCGAGCAGATCTCATGCCCGGTGCTGCTTCTCGTCGGCGAGAAGGACCCGATGGGGCCCAAGGCATCGAAGATCATCGCGTCGAAACTGGCAGATGCCGAACTCGAGGTAGTACCCGGATGCGGCCACTGGATTCACGTCGACGAGCCCGACGTCACATTGGGCGCGCTCGATCGTTGGATGAAAGGAAAGACGTTCTGATCGAGATCGTCCGCCATCTCTCGGAGTCGGCACGCGCAGGCTTCCGGGGGTGCAACGTCTGCGCGCGTAGGGAATCGAATGATGGCTGAATCGAGAGTTCCCCTGCTCGACAAAGAAGCCGCCGCGAAGGCGGCCGAAGTAGTCGGCGTGCTGCCTCAGATGGCAGAGCTGAACATCTTTCGCGCACTCCTGCATCAACCGAAAGTCGCCAAGGCGGTCCAGGATCTGCTGATCACGCTGTTGTTTCGCGGAAGTCTCGACGCGCGGCTGCGAGAGCTGGTGATCATGCGACTGGGTTGGCAGACCGGTTCGGTTTACGAGTGGACCCAGCATTGGAAGGTCGCTGTGGAACTCGGGGTGTCCGAGGAGGATCTGCTGGCCGTGCGAGATTGGCGTGCATCGGATCGCTTCAATGAGGCAGATCGCGCCGTGCTCGCGGCCACGGACGAAACCCTGGCCGACGGTGCGATTTCGCCCGGAACCTGGGCTGATCTCGAGAGCCAGATCGGCGACGCGAGCGTGTTGATCGAACTGGTCGCGGCGATCGGCAACTGGCGCATGATTTCATCGGTGTTGCGGAGCCTCGAGATTCCGTTGGAAGAAGGAGTGGAGCCGTGGCCGCCGGACGGGAAGATTCCGGGGGGGTGATTTCCGATCGGGCATTCGAGGTTTCGGATGGGTGGGGAGCGCGGAGGCGGCCAGAGGTGGCCTCCTGGAATGGCTCGCTGCGTTTTTGGGGTGCGGATGGGCTGATTGGTTGTAGGTGTTCCGGTTTTGTGATGGGAACTTGGTGCACCGCTGTGCGTGAGTTCCCTGCGGCCCCCTCTGGCCGCCTCCGCTTGCCTCGGTGCGGTGGATCGTGGTCGTAGGTCCGGGTTGGTGTGCGGGCGGCCGGCAGGTGGATTGGCGGTGGGACTGAAGGTTACCGGACGACTTGCCGATGAATGAGGGGCGGCCGTGTTGGCTGCGAGAGGCGGCTGGTTGCGATGGGATCGGGTTTCGAGGCAGAGGTACGGGGCGGCGAGCGGTTCGAGTTCGGACGGAACTGGCAGAGTTTTCTGTCGGTTGTCGATGACGAGCGCGTCGAACAGGCCAAACGTGCGTTTCGCGAGATTCTCGGGACGACGAGTCTCGAAGGTCGCCGAGTCGTCGATGTGGGGTCGGGGTCGGGGCTCTCGAGTCTGGCCGCGCGCATGCTCGGTGCGAAGGTCGTGTCGTTCGACTACGACCCGTCCTCGGTCGGATGCACCGAGGAACTGAAGCAGCGCTATTCGACGAACGATTCGGATTGGACGGTCGAGCGCGGTTCGATCCTCGATCGAAGCTACGTCGCGCGGCTTGGCCAGTTCGATCTGTGTCATGCGTGGGGCGTGTTGCACCACACCGGTTCGATGTGGCTGAGCCTTTACAACGCCAACCTGCTGGTCGCGGACGGTGGTGAACTCTACATCGCGATCTACAACGACCAGGGCATCCTCTCGGCATTCTGGGAGATCGTGAAGCGAACCTACTGCAGCGGGTGGCTGGGTCGCACTTTGTTGACCCCGCTGTTTTTCACGGTGTTCTTCCTGGCGGGGCTCGCGATCGATCTGCTGCACCTGCGAGATCCGCGTCGCCGATACCGTGATCACAGGAAGCTGCGCGGCATGTCGCTCGTTCATGACTGGAAGGACTGGTTGGGCGGCTACCCGTACGAGCGCGCAACGAAAGAAAGGCTCGTCGCGTTCTACGAAAACCTCGGCTACGAGCTACGCAACTATGTCGAGCCACCGATCGGCTTCGGAAACCACCAACTCGTGTTTCGCAAACTTTCGGCCGACGGCGAAATGGGTGCGGCGCATGAGTAGCGATCACCCGATCGAGCTGACTGCGATGCCGGTCGAAGAGTACGACCGCCAATGGGGCGTGCTGTCCGACTTCATCCGCTACCACCCAGGCGACCGACACCGGCGTCGGTTGATCGGAAAGATCGTGCGAGATCTCGATTGTCGAACGATCCTGGACGTGGGCTGCGGTCCCGGAGAACTGGTCTATTTCTTCCGGCAAACCCGCGGCGACTGCGAACTCACCGGCTGCGATCTATCCCCGGAAGTGGTGGCCGCCAACAGACAGCGAATCCCGGAAGCAAATTTCCACGTGCTGGACGTCAGTTCGAATACGCTCGACGAGCAGTTCGACCTGGTCGTGTGCTCGGAAGTCATCGAACACATCGAAGACCAGGCGGAAGCGTTTCGAAATCTCGCGAAGATGGTCGCACCCGGCGGGAACTTGTTGGTGACCTGTCCGACCGGGACCGTCTACCCGACCGAGGTGCATTTCGGTCATGTGCGGCACCCGAGAATGAATGAATTGATCGAGATGGGCCGCGCAAACGGGCTGCGTCCGAAGCGATCGATGAACTGGGGCTGGCCGACCTATCGCGCGCTGAAGTTCGCGACCAACATCAACTCGGACTGGGCGATCGAGCGGTTCGCCGAGGGCGACTACTCGTGGACTTCGAAGTGGATTTCCCACGCTCTCTATGGGTTGAATTTTCTGAACGCCGATTCGCGATTCGGTGTCAGCTTGTTCGTGCTATTCGAACGTCCGGCTGCGCCGTCATCACTTGTGTGATGTGGCTCAGGATCACGCGTACGTTTCGACGACGGGTGACACGCCCGCGGCTTCTCCGAGTTCCTTGAACGACGCGCGCAGCATTCCCTCGAACTGGGCGAGGTCGGGCATTGCGGTTCCGTCGGCGTCGAGACCGATGAACAGCCGGCCGCGATAGCCGTAGAGTGCGATCGATACGGGCGTGTGGGGGGCCGTCGGAGCAATCGGGTAGCCCGCGGTGATCTCGGCGCCGGCGACATAGCGCGGCATCGGGATGCCCGGCACGTTCGTGACGATGAGTTCGACGCTGTTCGAGAGCTGAAGTGCGAGGCGCCGGTAGAGCCAACGGGGCGCGCCTGAAATCAGATGGGCCAGTGTCGGCATCATCTCCACTCCCGGCGAGGCTTTGCGGGCCAGCATCCGTTCATGGATCGCATTGAAGCGCTCGACGGGATCGACGATCGCGATCGGAAGTCGGATGCTGACGCCGGTCGTGCGGTTGCCCAACGCGGCAGCCAGGCCGAACTCGGAGGGCGGCCGCAGGTTGATTGGCACCATCGTGAGAATCTCTTTCACATCGTGGTGACCGTGAGCGAGGTGCCAGCGTCCCATCGCACCGGCTACGCCGGTGAGGAGGACGTCGATCATCTGCCCACCCAACTCCCGCTTGACTTCGCGGAGCGGCTCGAAATCGAGTGTGACACCGGAAAGATGACGCGCGCGACCGAAGGCCTGGAGCGGAGAGCCGCTATCGAAAGCCGCATCGTCACCGATCTCCTGTACGAACTGGCCCACCGATGCAAACGTCGAGGGATTTTTCACTCCCGACCACAGCGCACCGGCCACGACGCTGGCGCGGGAGAAGTCCTCGCGCATACGATTTCTCACGGCTTCCAACAGGCTGGGTTGTGAATCCTCTTCGGGCCAGCCGCCGGGGGGCTTTTCCGGCGGCAGCGCCATGGCTTCGCCTTCGCGCTCGGCGTCGGTAATCGCCGCCAGGATCGCGTTGCCGCCCACGCCGTCGGCCATCGCGTGGTGGAGGCGAAAGAAGATCGCGGATCGCCCGTCGGGGCGATCGATCTCGATCAGCTCCCAAAGCGGCCTCGACTCGTCGAAGGGCCGCTCGTAGATCGGGCCCACCGTGCGGAACAGCGCCCGGAGTTCGTCCTCGCCTTCGGGGATGGACGCCTCGGCATAACGACGTACGTGATAGTCGAGGTCGAACGTTGCATCGTCTTCCCAGCGCGGGAGCGACAGATCCATCGGTGAAGGCACGACGCGCTGACGCATCCGTGGCATCGCCTCGACCGCTCGCCAGACGGCGCCGCGGAGCCGCCTCGGATCGGGCTGGTGGTCGAGCAGCATCAGCATGGACATCGTCGTGCGCTGCTGCGGTTGGTCGGAGTACAGCATGGAAAGATCTTCGGGCGTGAGCGGTGTCGAGATCTCGGCGGGCATGGAGGCTCCGTTTCGCGAGGCGTCAGTTGGAATCAGCGTACGCCACGACCGGCTCCGGGGTCTACCCAAAAACGACACCCGTGCGGCGTTCAGATCGCCGCGGGC
>JAJDAM010000465.1 GCA_029261905.1 Deltaproteobacteria bacterium | reverse complement strand
CACGAGCCACCGGTAACCTTCGTAGAATTCGAGGCGACTCATCTTGATCGGGGCGATGTTCGAGAACTTGAACTGGTCTCCCCCCGACTCCTGCAGCAGTCGCCCCTCTCGCTCGACTCGCTCGTACAGCGGCGTCTTCGGCAGGGCCTGGAGCATCCCGGTCATCGAGACCGGGATCCGGGCTTCCTGTGTGAAGCGCAGCTGCTCTTCGAAAATCGATGCATCGTCGTGATCGAAACCGACGATCATCCCGGCTTGGATCTGGATGCCGAAAGACTGGATCTTGTGGACCTGCTCGACCAAATCCCCGCGCAGGTTCTGGTTCTTTCCTGTTTCCAGCAGTGATTCGACACGAGGGCTTTCGATCCCGATGAATATCGTCGTGAAGTTGGCGGCTCGCAGGAGTTCGAGCATCTCGTCGTCCGCCGCCACGTTGAGCGACACTTCTGTGTTGAAATCGAGCGGGTAGTCGTTCTGCTCGCCCCAGTGCGCGATTTCGCGGAGCAGTCGCTTGGCAAGTTTCGGATCTCCGATGAAGTTGTCGTCGACGATGAAGACCTGCGTGGCTCCGAGGCGGTGACACTCGCGAATTTCCGTCATGACTTGATCGATCTTCTTGGCGCGCGGTCGGCGCCCGTAGATGACGATGATGTCGCAGAACTCGCAGGTGAATGGACAGCCGCGCGCGAACTGGACCGTCAGTGCGTGATAGCGGTCAACCTGGAGCAAGTCGAAGCGAGGAGTCGGTGTCGTCGTGAGATCCGGCTTCTCGGTGGGCCGGTACTCCTTGCGGGGTGCGCCCGCTTCGAAGTCGCGCAAGAACTGGGGCCAGGTCTCTTCCGCCTCGTCGATGAACAACACGTCGCAGTGATCTCGCAATTTTTCGGGACAAAGGGATGCGAACGGTCCACCGACGGCAACGAATCGACCGCGCTTCCGGAACTCTGCGAGAATTTCGAGGATTCTCGCAGAGTGAATGATGTATCCCGTCACACCGACGATGTCGGCTTCGAAATCGAAGTCGATTTCTTCGACGTTCTCGTCGCACAGCACGATCTCGTGTTCCAACCCGGCCAATCCGGCTACGGTCGGCATCGACAGGTTCGGAAAAATGCAGCTCTTGCCCAGAATCGGGAGAATGTCGTCGTAGGTCCAGAAGCTCGGCGGGTTTCTCGGCGTGATCAGGTAGATCTTCATGTCGGCGATTCCGGCCCGTGACGACGGGCGTGGTCATTCGAGTCAGACACTAACCCGCATTATTCATGATCCCTCGTTGCGAGGGCACGGAGTGTGCCGCAGGTTCGCGGCCCGCGGAGTGTAGGGGGCCGAAGGCGTAGCAGAGCTACGTCGAGGTGCCCGAAGCGAGCAGGTTGGGTGCAATCCGTGTCCGCAGCAGAGGGTTTCATGAATAATGCGGGCTAGCACTCGATGTCCGTGAACCGCGCCTGGGAGGAGAGCACACCGCGCCCGGCATGATGCCATGCGATGGGAGGGCTTTGCATCGCGCCCGGCCGGCAGATCCGCGACGCTCCGAGTGCCGCGAGTTCACGGCAGACCGTCGGCGTCCGTTCGCCGAATCCATCGACGGCGACGGCCGCGAGATGGGAGGCCATCGGTGCAAGTGCCTCGGCGAGCGCGCGCGTACTCGCGACGGGTGCCACCCGAATGAACCGGTGCAGTGGGGCAGGGCGAAGTTCCGGTCCACTCTCGCGAACTACGGTCCATACCGTCGAGTCGCTCGCGATGACCTTCACGTTGTGTCCCGCCGCCGAGCGGAGTTCGGCCTCGCTGCGTTCGCGCACGATGTCGCGCGCGCCGACCGGTTCGATCGCGCCACGCGGCATCTCGCTCTCAGCCGACTCGAGCGCCGCCGCCAACGCATCGGACAAACGGTCTGTCAGCACTTCCGCCGCTTCGCTCGACCCGGATTCGGACGTCCCCACCGCATAGACGACGACCGGGGACAGGCAGCCGAGTTGGTCCCACAAGCAGATGTCCATCGCCAGGCGCTTTGCGGTCTCCTCGATGGCGCTGGACGCGAGTTCGTCGCCGATTGCCGCTACCGACAGGCGATGACCGTCGAACAGCACCCGACGGGACGGACGGACGCTGGCCTGAAGTGACGCGATCGTTCCATCGGATCCCGTTGCGCAGACGCAACTCGCGTCCAGAAGAACTCGAAGGCTGGCCTCGTCGGTCCGAGCGAAGTCGACGATCGCGATGCAGCGCCCGAGTTCCGCGTCGACTTCGGCGATCGAACCCGCGACCAGCGCCGGCGTAACACGGTCTCTGGCCGCGCTCTTCGCGATGACCGGAGAACCGAGCACGAGCGGCGCAATCAGCGAAAGCAAAGTCGGCATCGGTATCGAGCCTGCCAGCACCACAGCCGTCGATTCGAAGCTCGAAACGGGATGGGTGGGGCTCTCGCTGAGGCAGTCGTCACCCAGGTCGCTGAGCGCGAGTTCTGCCAGCGCATCGGCGGTCCAATGGTCGAGCCCCGCGGCGAGGCCGCTTCGAACCATCGGAGTCGAAAAGCCGGTCGGGCCCGGAAGTTCTGCGAGAAGGGCCTGACGCCAACGCGAACTCGGGTCGGCCCAGCCGTCGAGCACCTGCCCGAGGGTTTCGACCCGCTCGCGACGCGTTCGACGTCTCAGACGAGAACCGGCTGCGCGGATCGACTCGAGTCGTTCAGCGACGTCGTGTGCGTTCATGTCGAGTCGCGACCCAACAGTTCGTCGGCAGCGATGGAACAGCCACGAGCCTCGGCGCCGGGTTCGCGGCCGATGACCTCGAACCCGTCGAGCACCGCGCGACCCAGATCACCCGTCTCGATGGCGGCGATGCTTCCGCTGTTCGCCAGATCGAACACGCAGATCGTGCCGACCTGCCCGGTCACCGATTCATGGCCGGTCTCGGGGTCGATGATGACCACGCGCGCCCAAGGTGGACCGAGCTTGCGTCGCGGTTCGGTTGGCGCGTGGAGTACGGAATCATAGAACTGGCTTCCCAGTTCCGTCATCCCGTATTGGTTGACGATCCGCTCGGCCGACACGCCCAGCACACGCTTGATCTCCGAATAGAGTTCTGCGCGTGGCATCTCGCGAGACTGCCCCTTGAACCCCCCGGTTTCCATGACTCGAGATGCCGGCGGTAGCCCGATCATGACACCGCGCTGCGACAGATGATCGATCAAGTGCACGAAGGAAAATGCGGTTCCGCACAACGCGATCGGTGACTCAGAGGCCGCCGACTCCACCAGATTCGTCAGGATCCGATCGACGAGGAGTTCGCCGCTCTCGACATCGAATCCGCTGCCGCTTGCCCCGAGCTCAGCAAGCGCGATCTGGAACATGTGGGACAATGAGGATTCTGGAAATTCGCGTGACGAGGGTGCGAGCACGCGGATCGCCGCGCGGTCGCCCGGCGACTCGAGCTCTGGAAATACGAAGCGCCGAAAGCTCGGCAACAGCGACGCTTCATAGAGTTTCAGGCTGTCGAGATAGAGCGTGCCGCGGACCGCGGTGGAGGTTCCGCTGGTCTGGAAGCGGTGGACGGTGCGCTCGGGAGGAAAAGATCGCAGCTCGGTTTCTTTGAAGGCTCCGGTTGGAACCGCGGGGATCTCGCGCCATGATTCGACGCGGCCAGGTACGCGGCCGCGGCCATCGCAGAATCTCTTGTACACCTCGCAGTGATTGTACTGGTAGCGGAACGTCTCCTGTGCGAGCGCTTCGAATCGCGCTTCGTCGTAGTCCCAGTCGGGCTCGCGCATCCAGTCGAGGATTGCGTCGTCCAACTCGGAGCGAGCCGGATCTGCGCTCATTGCAACGCCTCGACGAGCGTTCGGATCGCCATCTCGAGCAGCTCGCTCTCGATGGATAGAGGTGGGCAGATGGACAATACGCAGCCATCATCGCCAGATTGAAGCGCGATGACGCCCGAAGCCAACGCGCGGCGACAGGCATTCTCGGCACGCTTCGCTGTATCGAGTTCGATCGCCAGCAATAGCCCTCTGCCTCTGATGTCTACGACTCCAGGGAGGCCCGCGGCGAGGTCCCTCAATTGAGTGAGCGCCAGAGCACCGCTGCTCGCTGCACGCTCTACGAGTTTTTCGCGCTCGATGGTCGCGATCGACGCCAACCCGGCCGCACAGCCCGGTGGATGACCCAGAAAGGTCTGGGTTCGGAGGGCCTCACCATGGGAGGGTGGCCACGCATTCATGATTTCGGCGCGCCCGAGGCAAGCCGATAGCGGCATGCCTGATGTGAGGCCTTTCGCAACGCAAAGGAGATCCGGGACGACATCGTCGTGATCACACGCAAAAAAGTGTCCGGTTCGGCCGAAACCGGTATACACTTCGTCGACGATCAACAACCAGCCCTGTTCATCGCAGAGCGCGCGGAGCTGCCGCAAGAATCCATCGGGTGGTATCCGTTCCCCGCCCCGTCCCTGGATCGGCTCTACCAGAACCGCGCCGACGGATGCCGGGCAGTCGCGAGCGGCCCGCCTTACATCGTCGATGTCTCCGAAGCGTGCGAAGGTGCTGAGCCCGGCGAGCCGAGCGGAAAACGGGTCGCGGAACATCGGCCGCCAGGTCACGTCGCGGGTTCCGATGCTGAGGCCGTGGTAGCCACCCTCGAACGCTACGACTCCAGCCGATCCGGTCGCGAGCAGCGCCGTCTCCAACGCGATCTCGACCGCGTCGGCACCCGACGAACCCAGCACGGCGAGAGCCGGAACCCCTCCCGGAAAGTGGGCGACGAGGGCTTCGAGCAACTCCACTTTGACCGCTGCCGGGTGTACGTCTCCCATTCCATGCAGGAGCCGTTCCGACTGCCGGGCAACCGCAGCAGTGACCGCCGGGTGCGCATGGCCGACGTTTGCGACGCCAAATCCCGCGGTGAGATCGACGAACCGGTTGCCATCGACATCCCAGACGTTCGAGCCCGACGCCCGCTCCCAGAAGATCGGCACCGGGGAAACACACGTCACGTTGCGGCTTTCCACCGCCGTCAGCCTCTTGGCGAGCGCACGAGAGCGCGGCCCGGGAATGGGTGTCACGAGTTCGGGCAGAAGGCTGGGAAGAGCCGGCACGACGCGGGATTGTAGCTGTAGAATGAGCCCCGTGGATTCCGGTCGGGCGCAGGAACGAGTGTACGTCGCGCTGGGGTCGAACCTGGGCGATCGGGACGCGCATCTGGCCGCCGCGCTCGACGCGATTCGCAGTTCGCCGCGCATCGAGCTGGTCCGCATGTCACCGGTTTTCGAGACCGATCCGGTCGGCCCACCGCCGCAGGGCCCCTACCTCAATGCGGTCGCAGAGGTCCGATCGGAACTCGGGCCAAGAGAGCTGCTCGATCGACTGCTCGAGATCGAGGCGGAGCAGGGGCGCACGCGTAGCGGCCTGCGAGACAGCGCTCGCTCGCTCGACCTCGACCTGTTGTTGTTTGGCGATCGCGTGATCGATGAGCCTGGGCTCCAGGTTCCGCACCCCCGGCTCCATACGCGAGCCTTCGTTCTGGCGCCGTTGGCGGCGCTCGCGGCGAGAGCCGTCCACCCGGTGCTGGGTGTGACGATCCAGAAGCTCGCAGAAAGAGTTCACGATCCCGAGGCGGTCCGGCTGCGATCTGGGTAGCGCGGTTGAGCCCGCTGATCATCGAGATGGGTGGAACGGGTTTGCGAACACCCTCGCAAATCTCGCACCAGCCGAATTCGTAGGTTGTGTCCCGACGATTGTTGGTGAAGATCGAAACTCCGTTCTCGGACGCAGGGTTACAGCTCTCGCTCCCTGCGAACGCGAACACGGGCGGATTCGGGTTCTGAATCAGCAACATCCGCCCACACCACCAACAATCATCAGGACACAACCCAATTCGTACCAGGAGGCGAACGATGGCCATTGTCGCAGTCAGTATCTCACCGGTTGGCGAAGGCATCAGTGTTTCTCGCTACGTCACCGAAGCGCTTCGCGTGCTGCACAACCAGAGCCGCGTGGAATTTCGGCTCGATCCGATGTTCACGACCCTCGACGGCGATCTCGACGAGATACTGGCCCTGATTCGCCAGATGCAGGAGGCGGTTTTCGCAGCGGGTGCGGAAAGGGTGGGTACCGTGATCAAGATCGACGATCGCCGAGATCACGCCGCGTCGATGGACGGGAAGATTGCATCCGTCCGCCAGAAGCTCGAATCCTCCGAATAGTAACCTACTAATATACTGTAGAATAGTTGCTGATTTCGTTGGGTCGACTATGATTCTCGACTATGACTGAGCTTGCTCTCGTTCAATCTTCACACGATCCTGCGCTAAAAAGCCTAGACGACGGTCAGTTACGGTTCATTCGATCCAACGCCGCAGAGCAACTTTCGGCGATCGATATCTTGACTTGGGGAGTCAAGAATTTCTCGACCAGGATCGCGCTCTCGTGTTCCTTTGGTGCACCCGAAGGGCTCGTCCTGCTGGACATGATGCATCGTATCGACCCGAAATCGCGCGTATTCGTGCTGGACACGGGTCGGCTTCCACAGGCCACCTACGATTTGATCGATCGGGTACGAGACCGCTACGACAAGCAGGTCGAAGTGTTGTTTCCGGCGGCTGACGCGATTCAATCGCTCGTCAATGACAACGGCCTGAACCTCTTCTACGAGAGCATCGAGAAGCGTCAACTCTGTTGCCGCATCCGGAAGGTCGAACCGCTGAATCGTCACCTCGCGACGCTGGATGCTTGGGTCACGGGCCTGCGCCGCGACCAGAATGCCTCGCGCGTCGATACCCCGAAAATCGAGATCGATCGCGCCCACGACGGGATCGTGAAGCTGAACCCGCTCGCGGATTGGTCTCATGAGCAGGTGCTCGAGTATGTGGCGGAGCACGAGGTGCCCACCAATCGACTGCACCGCGCCGGCTATCCCTCGGTCGGCTGCGACCCGTGCACGCGACCGATCGCGGCCGGCGAAGACCCGCGCGCGGGTCGCTGGTGGTGGGAAAACGACGACACGAAAGAGTGCGGAATCCACGTCGAAGAGAAGGGCTCGGGAATCTAGCAGCCTGACCCAAGAGCCCGAGGGGCACGCACCCGACGAGTCGAAGGCCACACAGCTCCCCGATTGGAGCCATCGAATGCCCGCCTCCCGTTGCCCGCGAGACGGGGCTCGACTGATCTGAAGTCGACGCACAGTTCGCTATTTGCACGAACGACCGTCTGTTCGGGCTGGTTGCCCATCATCGATCGGCAGCTTCCGCGCAAGACAACTGCGGCTGCGAAACAATGGCGAGTTTTGCATTCAAGTCATCCGGGCGAAAAACCGATCTCAGATACAGCAGGGATGACTGCGCCAGGGGTTTACCTCGGAGGCTCTGATGTTTCGGTCGAACAAATCACAGCGGAATGCGACATCGCCGCAGCAGTACATGGATTGGAGGTCTGCCGGCGCCCTCACGGCAGCTACGAGTCTGTTGGTTCTCTCGTTGCCGGGCGTATCCATCGTTCGAGCTTCGGACGACATCGCAGCGTCAGGTGGCCAAACCTGTGAAGCTCCGACGAGCGTCGACCAGACCATGGAAGCCGTCGTCGAGGAATTGCGCCGCGTCCAGGCGGCCCAGGCCGCCCAGGCAGTACGATTCGATTCAGCTGGCGAACCGATCTACGCGCTCAACAACAGCGGGTTCAACTATCGCCCTGTGCCAGCACCCGTCGAAACCCCGCCCGGCCCGAGCGAGCCGTAAGCCGCTGAT
>JAJDAM010000464.1 GCA_029261905.1 Deltaproteobacteria bacterium | reverse complement strand
GAGCGTCGGCGCCAGATCGACCTCGTCGGCTCGCGCGAAGTGCGTGTAGACGCCTTCGAGCGCCAGAGCCGGTTCGGATACGATGGCTTCGAGAAGCGCGACAGCCTGCTCGGCTGGCACTCCCATGCGGTGCATCCCCGTATCGATTTCGACATGAACCGGCAGTGGGGTACCGCGATTGCGCGCAGCCAGCGAGAGCCACTCGACATGGCCCGCGTGGTGGACGACGGGGACGAGCCCTCTGGCCATTGCCGCATCGGCCTCCTGCGGCCCGCAAACGCCACCCAGCACCAGGATCGGCTCGCGAATACCACCGTCCCGCAGCGCCTCGGCTTCTGGGACGTTGGCAACCGCGAAACGACAGCAACCCGCTTCGATCAACGCAGCAGCGACGCGTACCGCACCGTGTCCGTACGCATCTGCCTTGATGACGGCGATCGGTTCCCGGCCCGCGGACAGCCGTTTTGCGAGCGAAAAATTGGCGCGGACGGCAGACAAGTGGATCGTCGCGCGGGTGGGCCGATCAACCAAGATGGGTCCTCGTTGCTGACAGTGGGCGTCCAGATCGGAATCGTGACAAGGGCCTGGCGAGTTCCGTGCTTTCCGGGTTGCGGCGATACTATCGAATCCGGAGCTTCCCGAGGGAATCCCCAGTGCGAATGCTCCGGGAATCACCGACGCTGGCTGGCCAAATGCGAACGCGATAGCTTCGCGGACACAAAGCGACGGATGCCGTGACCGAGAGAAAACGATCCACAGATGTCTCCCTACATCTTTCTTTATTTGTGAACGGAGACCCACGCGAAGTACCGATCGGGTGTACGGTGGCGGCTCTGATCGATGTGCTCGACCTCGGGGACCGACGGGTTGCGGTCGCCGTCAATCGCGACGTCATACCGCGCTCCAGTTTCACGACATGTCGTCTACATCCGGACGATCACGTCGAAATCCTGGAAGCCGTTGGAGGAGGTTGAACAACGTGGCCGACGAGACCTATTCACTCGGAGCGCACAGCTTTCGATCTCGCTTGATCGTCGGCTCTGGGAAGTACGAGTCGTTCGAGCAGAATCTGGCCGCCGCCGAAGCGAGTGGTGCAGAGATGGTGACCGTCGCATTGCGGCGCACCCAGTTGGACGCGCCCAAGGGCCAGGGCCTGCTCGATTTCATCTCTCCAGACCGGTTCGTGATCTTGCCGAACACCGCCGGGTGCTACACCGCAGATGACGCGATCAGCACCGCCCGACTGGCACGGGAGTTGCTCGACACGAACCTGATCAAGCTCGAAGTGATCGGCGACGAGCGCACGCTGTTTCCGGACGTCGCTGCGACGATCGCGGCGGCGCGGGTGTTGGTCGACGAGGGATTCACCGTGCTGCCTTACGTGAGTGACGACCCGGTGGCGTGCCAGCAGTTGGCGGCGATGGGGTGTGCTGCTGTGATGCCGCTCGCAGCCCCGATCGGATCCGGGTTGGGCATCTGCAACCCGGCAAACCTCCGGATCATCATCGAGACGGTCGAAGTCCCGGTGATCGTCGATGCCGGTGTCGGAACCGCGAGTGATGCGGCGATTGCGATGGAACTCGGAGCCACTGCGGTCTTGATGAATACCGGTATCGCCGCCGCGAAGGATCCGATCAAGATGGCTCGGGCCATGAAGCTCGGAATCGAAGCGGGTCGGTTGGCCTACGAGGCGGGACGAATGGAGCGACGCCTCTACGCGTCGGCATCGAGCCCGCTGGATGGAACCGCGGCCTTCTGAACAGCGCGCCGGTCAACGACGTCGACAGGCCGCTTCCTCGAGGCTCATTGCGGGTCCAGCCTTAGAAAGTACCTGGGCGGAAACCCGGTCAGGACGCGAAATGCCAAGCCGAGGCTGTTGTCGCGATCGACTTGCACGTGTTCATCGCCGGTGACGGGTACTGCCTGATACGCAGCCGGCTGCCCATCCATTGCGACCTGGACGCTGGGGTTCTCCAACGCCCGGTTGTACCAGGCACGCGGCCAGTGGTTCGCAGCTACGTAGAGCTGGCCGCCGCTTTCGAGACGAGAGACGACGCGATCACTCGACTGCCCCGATCCATCGATCGTCGTGATCACGAGCGTGGTCGCGCCAGCCGGCTGAAAAAAACCGATCATCGACTCGAACGCCGCGACGATCGCCACATACCCGACGAGCACCATCACGAATATTTTTGCAGCCTTCATGGTTGTTCTCCTGTTGTTCGGGGATTGTTCTACAACTGTCGACGAAAGAGCCCTCTACGCGACGATCACATCAACTTCCCTGAGACGTCGCATCGGCCCCATTGGCCTGGTGGACGTGTACGTCCCTCTGCGGAAACGGAATCGAGCAGCCCGCCGCCTCGAGTTGTTCCTTGAAGCCGCGCTGCAAATCGAATCGAAGATTCCAATAATCCTCTTTGACACACCACGGCCGCACGACGAGATTGACCGACGAATCCGCGAGCTCGGACACGGCGACCACCGGAGCTGGCTCTTTCAATACGCGTTCGTCCTTTTCGAGAATCTGGTTGACGATCCCGATGGCCTGGCCGATGTCGTCGTCGTACGAAATCCCGAGCACGATGTCGTTTCGCCGCGTGTCGTTGGCCGAAAAATTCTTGATCGTTGCGCCGAACACACCCGAGTTCGGGATGATGATTTTGACGTTGTCAGCCGTGTTGAGGATCGTCGAGAACAACCCGATCTCCGCAACCGTTCCCGACACGCCTGAAGTGTCCACGAAGTCTCCGACGCGGAAGGGTCGGAACAGCAAGAGCATGACTCCGGAAGAGAAATTCGACAGCGTTCCCTGCAACGCCAGTCCGACCGCCAACCCTGCCGTACCCAGTACTGCGATCAGCGAGGTCGTCTCGATCCCGAAGATGCCGAGCACCGCAATGACGACCGCGGCGAGCAACGTGAAGTACACCATCCCGGACAGAAACGGGATCAGCGACGCATCGACGTCTCGCTTTTCCATGGCCTTGCGGACCGCACTGCGCGCAAGGCCACACGCCATGCGTCCGATGATCAATACCGCCAGCGCTCCGATGACTCGCAGTCCCCAGGTCGAAACCATCGTGATGACGGTCTGCACAACCTGATCGGCGCTCGACTCCATGTTCTCCCTCCAGGATTTCAGTGGTTCGAATTTCGGTGGATCTCTGGCTCTGTGCTCGGACCGATCCTACCCGACGAGTCCGCGCACACCGCTGCGTGAGCCTGCGAATGGCCCTACGCAGCGAGTTCCGATGTTTTCAGCACGATTTGTCGCTGCGGTGTAGGCATCGCGGAACCCGATGATTCGACGGCGGATTTCACCTTTTCAGGCAATTCGAAGCGAAGCTCGAAGTAGTCCTCGATTCGACACCAGGGGCGCACGACCAGGCGAACCGAGGTATCCCCGAAATCGCTGGTCGCGACGAGCGGCTTCGGCTCGTCGAGCACGCGACTCTCGTCGCGAAGAACAGCGGCGATCGCATCTCGCACCTTGGGGATTTCGGAATCCACCGCGATCTCGATCTCGAGATCCAGACGGCGCGTGCCATTTGTCGACCAGTTGCGGACCGCTCGCTCTGCGACTTGTGCATTGGGAATCACGACGCGGATGTTGTCGAGCGTGTCGAGTTCGGTCGAGAACACGCCCATCTCGGCAACGAAGCCGACCTCGTCTCCGACTTCAATGTAGTCGCCCGGCTTGTACGGTCGAAATATGAACATCATCACCCCCGATGCGAGGTTCGATAGCGAGCCTTGCAGTGCGAGGCCGATCGCGAGACTCGACGCGCCGAGTACCGTGATGAGCGATGCCGTCTCGATCCCGACGATACCGAAGACCGAGATCACGACGATCGAGATGATCGTGTAGTAGGCGAGTCTGCTCAAGAGTCGCGCAAGTGATTCGTCCAGCGTCATGCCGGCAGCACGCTGTGCCGCCTTCGCGCCGATCTTCGCGACCAACACTCCAACCGCAAGAATCGCAACGCCGCCCAGTACCTTCAGACTCCAGGCCGAAACGGCCTGAATCAAACCTTGCAAGCTCTCCATCGAAATGGCGTCCATTGTGTTCTCCCGTAGAGCTCAGGCAATGCTGCCCCAATGCTGCCCCAATGCTGACTCGATGCCGACTCGGGGACG
>JAJDAM010000463.1 GCA_029261905.1 Deltaproteobacteria bacterium | reverse complement strand
CACGGCGACGATGATCGCCGTCTTGACCACCACGACACTTCCAACGAACAACAGCACGCCATCCCACACCTCGAGTGCGGCTGCCGGATCGAGCAGCATCCCGACCGAGGTGAAGAAGATCCCCAACAGCACGCCTCGCAGTGGCACCATCTCGGCGAAGATCTGGTGCTTGTAGGGAGACGCGTTCACCACCAACCCGGCAATGAAAGCGCCGACCGCCAGCGTGAGCCCCAGTTCTTCCGCCGCAACCGCGGAACCGACCGCCAGCACGAACGCGAACAGGCTGAACAGGTCTGGCGAGCGCAGTTTCGCGACTCGCTCGAGGCAAAATGGCAACACGAGTCGCCCGACCGCACCGAGTGCCGCGAGCGCGAGCAGGTCCTTGCCGATCGTCGTCACCAATGTGGTGGCGTCGTTCGGTATTTCCCCGGATAGGATCGGGATCGCCAGCAGGAACGGGACGAGGCAGAGGTCCTGAAACAGCAGGATCCCGACCGAGAGCTGGCCGTGTGGCGTATCGACTTCGTCGCGCTGTGCGAGCAACCGCATCGCGACCGCAGTGCTCGACAACGAGACCAGCATGCCGATCACGACGGCCGTCTCGACTCCGATTCCAAATGCCACCGCCGCGCCGGACACGGCCGCGATCGTCAGCGAAACCTGAAGCGCGCCGGAGGCGACGGCCCGGCGCCAGCCGCGCCTCAAAGCCTCGATCGGCATCTCGAGACCGATCTCGAACAGCAGCAGTGCCACGCCGAACTCGGCCAGTACGCGGACGCGATCGGCGTCCTCTACGAAACCGAGTCCGCCCGGCCCGACAGCCGCACCCGACAACAGCAGGCCAGCGACTGCCGGAAGTTTGAGTTTTTCGAATACCCAGGCGCCGGCAACGGCCGCGCAGAGCACCACGAGTATCTCGAGAACGAAGTCGGTCGGGCCCACGGCGAGATCTTATCCGTCGGCGTCCTCGGTGACTCCTGTTTGGACCCGCTAAAACTGGAAATAGATGAATGGCACGTGTCGTGTCGAAATCCACGGCAGAACGAGCGATACCGCGGCTCCGTAGGCCATGCCGAACGCCCATCCGGGCCACGCCTCGAGTGATAGCCGCCCTCGGTATCGGTACATTCCTACGTGTACGACGGCCAGCCCGAACAGGAAGGCGGCCCAGCCCGCGCCGAGGCTCGCCTCTCCCGATGCCGAGATACCCGCCATCCCACCCAGGTAGTCGAACGCCGTCGAAAGGTCAGGGGACCGGAAGAGCACCCATGCGGTGACCACTGCCAGCTGCACATAGACCCCCTTGAAAGCGATCGAGCGCTGCGCCAACCAGGGGCCGAACGGGCCACGCTCCAACACCAGCAGCGCCCCGTGGAACAGTCCCCAGGCGATGAAGGTCCAAGCCGCGCCGTGCCACAGCCCGCACAAGAAGAAGACGAGCAGAAGATTTCGCGCGGTCTGCGTTGCGGTACCCCGGTTCCCTCCCAGCGAGAAATACAGATAGTCGCGAAACCAACTCGAAAGAGAGATGTGCCAACGCCGCCAGAATTCGCGGATGCTGCCGGCCAGGTAGGGGAAATCGAAATTGATCGTCAGCCGATACCCGAGGACTCCAGCCAGTGCGATCGCCATGTCGGTGTATCCCGAGAAGTCACAGTAGATCTGCACATGGTAGAGCCCGGCCGCGAGCCACTTCGTACCCGTCGTGAACAGCTCCGGGGCGGCGAAGACGGGATCGACGGCGACCGCAAGCCGATCGGCAACCACGGTCTTCTTGATGAAGCCCGATAGGAACAGCAACAAGTAGCGGCGAACGTCGACGTCTGCGAGACGCCGCGCGCTTTGCAGTTGCGGCAGGAAATCGCGAGCGCGGACGATCGGGCCCGCGACGAGTTGGGGAAAGAACGAAACGAACAACCCGAAATCCAGCGCGCTCGGCACCGTCTCGATGCGCCGACGATAGACATCGATGCTGTAGCTCATCGATTGGAATGTGTAGAAACTGATTCCCACCGGAAGCACGATGCGAAGTGTATGCGGCGCCAGATCGAGACCGATCGCGTTGGCGGCCTGGGTGACCGACTCCAAGAAGAAACCGAAGTACTTGAAGAAGCCCAGTATTCCGAGGTTTGCGATGATGCTGCCCGCGAGCCAGCGCTTTCGCGCCTCAGTGACCTCCGTTGCCCGAATGCCTCGGGCGGTCACGAAATCGACTGCGGATGACGCAAAGATCAGCGAAAGAAATCGCCAATCCCACACCGCATAAAACCCACAACTCGCGACGAGCAACAGCAGCTTCCGACTGCGCTGGTTCGGAAGTGCCCAGTACGCGGCGAAGACGGCCGCGAAGAACAGGAAGAACCGCGCTTCGACAAAGAGCATGATTTCGGGGCTCGGCCTCCGTGTCGCAAACGGATCAGTTCGGGCGCGAGAAGCCAAGGGCTTCGAGTTGGGGTCGTCAATGGCCGGGGCTGTCGGGTTTGCTGGGGTTGGCAGGGTTTGCGGGTGTCATGGATAGCCGAGTGATCGTAGCGTGGGCACGTTACACTCTGCGCGTCTGCCACCGGGTGGATCTGGATCCGGGCCAAAGAGCCGAACGCGGAGGCAGCCCAATTGTGAGTGAGAATCGAGTCCAGCGACCGAAAGGTCACGGCTGGGGTGCCTATTTCTGGCCCTACGTGTCGTTTGGAGTGATCGGTCAGCTCGGCACCGGGCTTCCCGAGTCGCTGCAACCGATCGTCTTGCCGGCGACCGTGATCGCTCCGATCGGCTTGATGGTCTACTACTTTTCGCGCGGTCACTACCCAGAGCTGCGTCGCTATCCATTCGGAGCCAGCGGTGCACTGCTGGATTTTGCGATCGGCGCCATAGGCGCGGCGATGTGGATGGCGCCGTACCTGATGTTCGAGTCGTTGCGTCCCGAAGAAGCGGGCTTCGATGCCCATCAATGGGGGGAGTCACTGGCCCCGGTGGTCCTCGCGATTCGCTGTGTCGGTTATGGAATCGTGACTCCCTTTTGGGAAGAGCTGCTGATCCGAAGCTGGTTGCTCCGCTACATGGTCGTGTTCGATAAACCCGGCGACTTTCGCGACGTGCCCATCGGGCACTACACCCGGACCAGCTTCTGGGTGGTGGTGGTCTTCTTTTCACTGAGTCACATGCCCTGGGAATACTGGGTGGCGGTTCCGTGGATCGTCGGGAGCCTGCTTTGGTACTACTACCGGAAGAACCTGATGTCGATGGTGATCCTTCACGCCGGCAGCAACCTGACCATCTTCTTCGTCGTGATAACCCAGACCGGAAAGTGGCTCGAT
>JAJDAM010000462.1 GCA_029261905.1 Deltaproteobacteria bacterium | reverse complement strand
GCGCTCGGCTCCCACCAGAAAGATCGGCTTCGCATCACGTTCGGCCACCGCTGCCCCTCGACTCGTCCCCGCACTCTCTTCTCGACCGAACGGGATTCCGACCTTCTCGATCGCTGGACTATGTGGTTCAGTCGAGAAGCGGAATTGACGTTAGTATATCGCCGAGTTCGGAACCCCATCGAGTTCACGGTTTCGCCGACTACTGTTCCGGACCCGAGTCCGGGAAACGAACGGAAATCGAAGCGGAGGCTTTGCGTGAGTCGCCCCGACTACGTGTTGATTGTGGGCCAGGGACGCTCTGGCACCAACTGGTTGTTGGAGCTGTTGGATCTCAGCCGAGAGACCTTCTGCCGCAACGAGCCGTACGGTGCGTCGTCGTCGCCACTCAATCGAGAAGCGGTTGCGCGACATCGATTCATCGAGCGCCCCGATCAGCGATTGCTCGAGGAATGTTGGGACGAAGCCGCGAATTGGACCCGTCTGCACATGGGGATTCGAGATCCGCGCACAACGATACGCAAGGACTACCTGCACGAAGCAGCGCGACAGCTGGGTCTGTACCGGCTCGTGTATGGGCCTCGCCTGCGTCGGGTTTTGAGCGCCGTCGTGCCTTCGTTGCGCGGAGAGGAATGGAAAATCCCGTCGTGGCTGGGCGGCCGGGAACAGCTCGAGCGTTCCATTGCAATCTTGAAACTCGTTGCACCCCCCGGATGGGCGACATTCGTGCTTCGTCGCCGGCCCGGAGTGCCCGTCCTTCACATCGTTCGTCACCCAGGTGGATTCTTGAAGTCGTGGTCCAGCCGCTACGCGGCGAACGAAGACCCTGCGAAACATCTACGAGAGAACCATCGTCGTCTCCACGAAATCGCTTCGGTTGCTCCCGACTGGAAGAAGCAGTTTGGCCGCATCGAGGACATGAGCCTCGACGAAAGCGAGCTCTGGTACTGGTACTACGCCAACGAGATCGTCTTCCGAGCGGGGAGCGAATCGACCGACTACCACCACGTCATCTACGAGGACCTGGTACAGAACCCCGTTGCGGTGATGAAGCCGCTGTACGAGGTGTGCGGATTGCAGTGGAACTCCGCGATTGAAGAATCCGTCGCGCAGACGGGTCTCGGCTCGGACGTTGCCGGTGCCTGGCGTGAGGCGCTGAGCGAAACCCAGCGGGCTCTCGTCGATCGATTCGCGGTGATGGCGCGCAGCTTTTGCGCGCCGACTTGATGCCCGACGCGCCGGTTCAGCCGGGACCGCTGCCGCCCGCTACGAGCCTGGCGAGGACCGGTTCGATCAAAGCATTCAACGCCTCATAGCCACGGGCGTTGATGTGCACCGTGTCCCGCTCGTAGTCGGGCTTGATCCACTGGCCCCGCGCGATGACCGGGTCGCAATCGACGACGACTGAGCCTGTACCCGAACGGTCGGTCGAACGCAGTGCTCTGTTGATCTGGTCGATCGCGTCGCGCGTGGTCTCGGACCACATCGGCCGGCGCCCCAGTGTGACCGTTCCAGCTGGCAAGATCGTCATCACGACGACCCGAATCCGAGCCGCCTGCATGCGCGCGATCATGGCGTCGAGATTTTTCCGGCAGTTCTCGATGATCTCGGCCGCGCGATGTGGAAACAGCGGAAGAGTCGTCAAATCGTTCACGCCTGCCTGCAGCACGACTACGTCCGGCGCGAGGTCGATGACGTCGCGTTCCAGCCGAAGCAGCATCTGCTGGGTCGTTTCGCCACCGCGGCCGCGATTGACGAGTTGGGTACCGGGGCTCTGCGGCAGATCGTCCCAGAGAGCAATGCGCGAATCGCCGAAGAACACCACGCGAGCGACCCCGTCGCCGGCGGGTTCGAGCGCTGCGTTTGCGGCCACGAAGCGTCGTTCCGAACTCGGGTCGAGGCGAACCTGACGAACCTCTCGATATTGCGCTTCAGCGAACCGATACAGCGCCACATTCAGACCGATGGAACCCAGCAGGACCAGAAACACGGCGAAGATCGAGAGTTTTCGGATCACGCTCGATTCCCGGCGACGCTTGTGGCCATCAGCTGGCACGTGTGTTTTGATCTCAACGTTTCGCCTTCCACGTCTGACGGCTCTGCGAGGAGTTCTTCGCATGGGTGTCACGCGGGATTCTGGTTTCCTCGTCACAATAGTGCGCCGGGAAGCCAACGCCACGGCAAGTCAGAGCAAGTCAGGGCAAGTCAGCGTAAGTCAGGGGAATCTATGCAATCGAGAGGGCAGACCACAGGCGATCCGCACCGCATCCGACTGACCCGCCCCGCCTTGCGGTCGAGCGAGGCCAATGTGGCTGTGTTTCTCAAGAGCCTGCTGATCTCGATCGGCATCTTCGTGCTTCCGGCCGTAGGCCTGGCAGCTACGACGGCCGACTTGGGAGACCTCAATGTGGGTGCGAGCCGGATTCCGCGCTGGTATCCGGCCTCGGAAGCCGAGCAGGGGTATCTGGCTGCGAAAGGCTGGCCCGAGTATGACGCCACCTGCGCGAACGCCCCCTGCGGCTCTGGCCGACAGGGTTTTCGAGACGCCCCAGGGAATCCGATGGGGTCGTGTAGTGCGGCCAACCCCGCAAACAACGGCGGCGAGGATTGGTCCCAGATCAACTGCATGATCGCCAATGCGCCCGGGTCGTCGGTCGTCTACTTGCCCGCTGGCGTCTACGACATGGGCGACTCGAACGGCGAAGTCATCCAGATCGGGCGCGGCAATGTCGTGCTGCGCGGTGCGGGTGTCCAGTCGACGTGGATGCGCATCGCCCATCCGGGCAGCGGTTCCGGGGTGGTCGGAAGCACGAATTGTGCCGACCACGAGTATCCGTCCAACAACCTCTGCGGCGCCGGCGTCGTGAGTGTCGGCTCCCCGTACGAGGGGGCGGCGGTCAACTGGACGGGGGGCTTCACGGAAGAGACGACGGTCGTGACGGTTTCTTCGACAGCCGGATTCGCGAACGGGGGCTGGATCCACCTCGAGATCGACAACGCCCGAGTCGATTGTCCCGTGTTTCTGCCCGAGCCGGTCAAAGACCCCAACAACATGGACAACGCGTTGAACCACACCGCGAAGATCGTCGCGATCTCTGGAAACCAGATCACGATCGATCGCGGCCTTCGCATGACGTACACGCAGGGCAATTGCACGAATACTGCGATCGCGAGGCCCTATCGATCGATCCGTCGGGTCGGTATCGAACGGATCCACTTCACGACCGCGCCGTCCATCGACCCGGACATCCTTCACAACCTGGGCTTCGTTACGTTCGGAGCCGGCACGGTGGAGTCCTGGGCGGTGGGGAACAAGTTCGAGCGCGCCGAGGCGCGTGTCTTCATGTTTCGGATGTCTGCGCGAAACTGGCTGCAGGGCAACCAATTCGAGAACTACGGCCGCATCGACACGCACTTCAACACCTCGGGCGTCACCAACACCACGGGTGCAGTCGACAATGTGATCGAAAACAACGCGTGGAAGGATTTCGTCGTCGGTGTCTATAACCTGCAGGGCGCCGAAGGCATCGTCGTCGCATACAACTACCTGCGATTCGGCTCTCCGCCGAACGGTGCGGAGAAGTCGCTCTTCAATCACGGTCTCTACACTCGCGAGGTGCTGTTCGAGGGCAACGACGCGGATGGAATGATGATGACCGCGGACCACTGGTGGGGGACCAACGGCGGGCGAATCACGGCGTTTCGGAATCGGCTGGTCGGCTCCAGTGCGAATTCCCAGATCAACGTGAATCGGGACAAGACGGGAAGCTGGAACATTGCAGACCGGGTGAATTGGATCGGAAACACCGCGAGCTACTACCTGAACAGCCCCAACTGCAACGGCGATTTTCCCGATTGCCTCAACGCACTTCACGATATCGACGGCGGTGGCAGCGTTCCGACTGTGACGAAACTGCACCTCGAGAAAAACATCTACCGCAACAACGATACGTGCACCGGTGACCCGAGCCCCGGGCGCTGCGGGTTTCACCTGGACACGCCCCTCAACAGCACCTCGTGTGGAACGCCGAACGGCCCGGGTGATTGCGCGGGCGGCACCGGCAACAACGCGGGCGGCAACGCGGCGCCCGGTAGCTGGGCAAGCGACGACGTCCCGCACTCGCTGTATCGGATCAGCTCACAACCTCCGATCTGGTGGTG